>NZ_DURI01000065.1 GCF_012837295.1 Corynebacterium sp.
GGGGCCAGCGCTCGCGCTCCCCCATTCCGGGAAAGCCCCTCGGCCACGGGCCCCCTCCCGCACGGCGCGAGAGTCAGGATTCGCCGGTCAGATGGCGGAACTGCTCCAGGTTGGCCAGGGATTCGCCGCGGTCGACGCGCCACTCCCATTCGCGCTTGATCGACGTCGAAAAGCCGCGCTCCAGGATCTTGTTGAAGTCCCCGTCCGCCGCCTCGAGCACCTGCCCGAGCAGCCGGTCGAGGTCATCGTCGGCCAGCGACGGCGGCAACTGTCCGACCAGGTAGATGTCGCCCTGCGCGTCGACGGTGTAGGCGATGCCGAACAGGCGGCGGTTGCGCTGGAGCAGCCATTCGTGGACCCCGGCGTGGTTCTCCTCCGGGTTGCGGCACACGAACGCCTCGATGCGCAGCGAATCCGGCGCGGGCGTGAGCAGGCACACCGTCTTGAGCTTGCGGGTGCCCGGCAGCACGACGATGGCCGACTGCTCGGCGGTCTTGTGCTCCACCCCCATGCGGTCGAGCTGCGCCGTCAGCGCCGCCAATGCGGTCGGCTCCGTCGTCCCGGCCTTCTCTTCGGCCTTGTCTTCCGCCATTTCTCCGGCCATGTCATCGGCTCCCTTCGGCCTCGCGCGGGCCGCAATCGTCTTCGTCGAGCGCGGACAGGGCCCGATCGTAAACGGACAAGAGCTTGTCGACGGTCCGTTCCCACGAGAATTCCGCCGCATGCGCCGGAGCGGCCGACGCCATGGCGATGCGCCGGGAGTCGTCGGCGAGCAGTTCCTCGAGCGCATCGGCCCACCGTTCGGGGCCATGTCCGTCGACGAGGAGCCCCGTCTCCCCGTCCGCGACGGCGATGGGCAGGCCGCCCACCCGAGCCGCGACGACCGGGGTGCCGGCGGCCTGCGCTTCCATTGCAACCAAGCCGAAGGATTCGTTGTAGCTGGGCACGGCCACGACGTCGGCGGCGCGGTAGAGGCTCACCAACTCCTCCGGCGGCCGCGGCCGCAGGAAGCGGACGACGTCGCCCAGGTCCAGCTCCTCGGCGAGATCGAGGAATTCGTCCGGCCGCTCGAGCCCCGTGCCCGAGGGTCCGCCGCAGATGATCACCTTGAGGTTGTGCCGAGGGCGGCGCTCCACCAGTTCCGCGACGGCGCGCAACAGCACCTGCGGACCCTTCAGCCGCTGGAGCCTGCCGACGAACAGGATCACCTTGGCGTGCAACGGGATGCCCAATTCGCGGCGGCTGCGTTCCGTCGCGCGATCGCTGCCCGGGCTGTACAGGTGCACGTCGACCCCCGGGGGAATGACCTCGATGCGGGAGGCGTCGGCGTCGTAATGCTCGGTGAGGTTGTTCTTTTCCTCGTCCGTGTTGACCACCATGACGTCGGCGTTGTCGGAGATCTGCTGTTCGCAGATGCGGCGCGACTCCGGCTCCGGCGAATCGCCGTCGGCGAGGTGCAGGTTCTTCACCGCGGCCAGCGTGTGGGCGGTGTGCACCAGCGGCACGCGCCACAGATCCCGCAGCAGCCACCCGACCTGCCCCGACAGCCAGTAGTGGGAATGCACCACGCAGTAGCGCAGACCATGGCACCGGGCGAAGGTGAGCACCCCGCCGGTGAACGCCGCCAGCTGGGTGGGCAGCTCGGACTTGTCCAGGCCCTCGTACGGCCCGGCGACGACGTTGATGACGCGCAGATTCGGCGCCACCTCCACGACCTCGCCCTGGCTCGGGCGCGTGGCACGGGTGTACACGTCCACTGCCACTCCGCGGGACGCCAGTTCCCGGCACGTGCGCAGCACGTAGACGTTCATCCCGCCGGCATCGCCGGTGCCCGGCTGCTCCAACGGCGAGGTGTGCATGGAGATGACCGCGACCCGCTCGGGCCGGTGCGCGCCTCGCGCATCGATGTGGCCGTTCATGGCTCCAGAATGCCCGTCGTCAAGCGGGGACCGCAAACGTTCTTCACTCCGCGTGCACGGCCCCGTTCACCCGGGTGCACTCGCGGCGCAATGCACCCGAACGAAATCCGGAACACTCGGAGGAGAGGGGCGCGGTCCGGCGCCGTCGCCGGGCAGCCGCGCCGGACGACTGCGTAGATATGGAAATGATGATAAGTTACGCACTCGTAGGTTACGAAGGAGGCACCTCATGAGCGCATCGGCCAACAGGACCTGGCTCGAGCATTACCCCGAATGGACCAAGCCGCACCTCGACTACGGGGACACCACCCTGATCGACGTGTACGACCAGGCGATCGAGCAGCACTCCGCCCGCACCGCCCTGCGATTCTTCGGCCGGGGCTGGACGTACGCCGAACTCGACGAGCTGGTGCGCCGCGCCGCCGCCGGCCTGCGCGCCCTCGGCGTCCGACGCGGCGACCACGTCGCGCTCGTGATGCCCAACTGCCCCCAGCACGTCGTCGCCTACTGGGCCGTCCTGCGCCTGGGCGCCGTAGTCATCGAGCACAACCCGCTCTACACCGCCCACGAGCTGCGCCATCCCTTCAACGACCACGCCGCCCGCGTGGCCATCTGCTGGGACAAGGCCGTGCCCGTGCTCGAGGAGCTCCGCCGCGACACCCCGCTGGAGACGATCATCGGCGTGGACATGCGCCGCGATCTGCCGTGGGTCATGCGCACCGCGCTGAAGCTGCCGATCCCGGCGCTGAAGGCCTCCCGCGACAAGCTCCACGCCCCCGCCCCGCAGGTCATGGGCTTCGACGCCGTCCTCGGCGACGCGGTCGGCGGCGACGGCCGCGACATCGCCTCCCCCACCGACGTCGACCTCGACGACGTCGCCGTGATCATGTACACCTCCGGCACCACCGGCACGCCCAAGGGCGCCCAGCTCAAGCACCGCGGCCTGGTGGCCAACATCCTCATGGGCAAGGCGTGGGTGCCGGGCCTGGGCGACGAGAAGGAGACCGTCCTCGGCGTGCTCCCCCTCTTCCACGCCTACGGCCTGACCATCGTCAACAACCTGGCCATGCTCATCGGCGCCGAGCTGGTCCTGGTCCCGGCGGCGGAAATGGACCTGATCATGAAGGTGATGAAGAACAATCGCCCGACCTGGGTGCCGGGCGTGCCGACGCTCTACGAGAAGATCATCGCCACCGCCGAAGAGAAGAAGATCGACATCACCGGCGTGAAGTTCTCCTTCTGCGGCGCGGCGACGCTGCCGGTGTCGACGGTGGAGAAGTGGGAGCGCCTCACCGGCGGCCGACTGGTGGAGGGCTACGGGCTCACCGAGACGTCGCCGATCATCGTCGGCAACCCGATGGACGGCAATCGCCGCCCCGGTTACGTCGGCATCCCCTTCCCCGACACCGACATCGCGGTCGTGGACCCGGAAAACCCGACCGAGCACGTGCCGGACGGCAGCGAGGGCGAGGTGATCGTCCGCGGCCCGCAGGTCTTCGCCGGCTACCTCAACCGCCCGGAGGACACCGAGGAGTCGTTCACCGACGGCCCCGACGGCGCCGCGGAGGGCCGCTGGTACCGCACCGGCGACGTCGGCGTGCTGGAGGAGGACGGCTTCCTTCGCCTGGTGGCGCGCATCAAGGAGGTCATCATCACCGGCGGCTTCAACGTCTACCCCGCCGAGGTCGAGGACGTGCTGCTGGAGCACCCGGACATCGTCGACGCGACCGTGGTGGGCCTGCCCCGCGAGGACGGCTCCGAGCTCGTCGTCGCGGCGGTCGCGCTGGGCGATTACGCGAACCTCGACATCGAGGCGTACCGCGCCCATGCCCGCGAGAATCTCACGGGCTACAAGGTGCCGCGCGCGTTTTTCCACCTGGACGAGATGCCGCGCGACCAGATGGGCAAGATCCGCCGCCGCGACGTCCGCGACGTGCTGATGAAGCAGCTCGAGGATTCCGGCCGCACCGTCGATTCGCTCGCGTCCCGCCGAGGCTAGGGCTCGGCGCCGCTTGCCCGGTCTCGCTTGGCCCGGCATCGGCGCGGCTCCGCATCGTTCTCGTCCAGCGCCCCTTGCTTGACGACGCCCACCTCCCCCGACACCACCCGGTGCCGGGGGTTTCGGCGTTTTCGGGTTCGGCCGGCATCGCGCTCGGCGTTTTCGGGGCCGGTCGGCTTCGCCCAACTGCCACCCCTCTCCCACCAAACCCCGACTTCAGTCCCGCCCACGCCAAACCCCGGGATCAGTACTGATGTCGGGTTTTGGGCGGCCGAATCGAGTCCTGTCGGGATTTAGAGGTCGGGGTTTGGAGACGGCGGCGGATTCGAGCCGCCGATGTCGGGGTTTGGACGTGGGGATGCGGGGCCGCTCTCGAGCCAAACCACGGGAGCAGCCGCCGATGCGCCAAACCACGGGATCCAAAACTCGGGATCAACCCCGATCCCGTGGTTTGAGGGGTCGAAATCAGCCGATCCCGTGGTTTGGATCCCGTGGTTTGGAAATGAGTCAGGCGATCCCGTGGTTTGGCGACGGCTTCAGCTCAGCAGCGCTCGCACCGACCGGCCCGCGCTGACTCGCCCGTACCGCGCCAGCCGCGCTAATCCAGCTCGGCGCCGATCCACACCGGCTCGGGCACGAGGGTCACGCCGAACGCATCGCGGACGCCGTCGCGGATCTCCCGGGCAAGGGCGATGAGGTCGGCCGACGTGGCCATTCCGCGGTTGGTGAGTGCGAGGGTGTGCTTCGTCGACAAGCGAGCGGGAGCCCCTTCGCCGGGATGGCCCTTCGGGAAACCCGCGCGCTCGATGAGCCACGCCGCCGACAGCTTCCCTCCCGGGTACGACGGCATCGACTCGGCCACCTCGGCGCCGCACGCCGAAGCGACGCGCTCGCGGACGCCCTCCACCTCGGCCTCCCCGACGATCGGGTTGGTGAAGAACGACCCGGCCGACCACGTGTCGTGGTCGGCGTCGTCGAGCACCATGCCCTTGCCGCGGCGCAGCGCCAGCACGGCCTCGCGCACATCGGCGACGGGCCGCCGCGCTTCTCCGGACGCGCCCTCCTCCGGCCCGACGCCCAGGCGCTTCGCCAGCTCGCCATAGCGCAGCGGCGCGGACAGCCCGTCGACGGTGAGCCGGAACCGAACGGCCAGGACGACGGCGCGGGCGGTGAACTTCAGGTTCGAGAAGCGGTACGCCAGCTCGAGCGATTCGGGCGACACCCACTCGTCGGCGCCGGTGCGGCGGTCGTAGAGGCGCACGCCCTCCAGCGTCGACGACACCTCCGCCCCGTACGCGCCGACGTTCTGTACCGGGGTCGCGCCCGCCGAGCCCGGGATGCCGGACAGGCACTCGAGCCCGCCGAATCCGGCGGCGACGGACATCTCCAC
>NZ_DURI01000066.1 GCF_012837295.1 Corynebacterium sp.
GGCACCTGTGGCCGATGGGGCAAGGGGGCCACGTTGGATTGGCCGAGGCGCCGCAGTGGGGTGTCGCCAATGGCCACCACGCGGAAGGTCCGCGGAAGATCCACGGTGCCCCGTGTGAATTGCTCTGCAGGTACACGTCATATGACAGGTACACGTGTTCTGCCGCATGTATCTGTCCATTCGACGTGTACCTGCGGGGAGGGGCCGACGAACCACCCCAGACGCGGCGGGCGCGAGGTGGGGACGCGCCGCGCTAAACCTCCAGCACCCTCGCCGCGGTCGCCTCGTCGATGACGACATGCGTGGCCAGGCCGGTGCGCAGCGCCGTCTCGATCGCCTCGGTCTTGTCGGAACCGCCGGCGACCAGCACCCTCGTGGGCACGCGCCGCAGGTCCGCCAGGGTAATCCCCACGGTCCGCGCGTCGACCTCGGGCAACGCCACCCCGCCGTCGGCCCGGTAGAACCGCGAGCACGCATCTCCGACGGCGCGCTCGAGCAGGCGGTCGCGTTCGCCGTCGGAAAGCTGCCCCAGGTTCAGCGCCAGCGAATCCGCCACGATGCTGCCGACCGTGAACAGCGCAATGTCGACTTCCCGCCCCAGCTGCAGGATGTGGGCGATGTGCCGGTCCTGCTCGACGATTCGCTTGGTCTCCACGGAATCGAAGATCACCGGCAGCGGCAGCGTCCGCGCGAACGCCCCGAACGCGGAGCAGAATCCGCCGATGGTGCGGATGTCGTTGGTCGACTTGTCGGGGTGGCTCATCCCGCCCTTGAGCTGGATGATCTCGACGCCCTGCACGTCCTTGCGCTTCAGCTGCCGCGACACGGCGAACATGGTGCGCCCCCAGGACACGCCGAGCATGGTGCCGTCGACGACGAGTTCGTCGAGCAGTTCCGCGCCGATCCGCCCGAGTTCGCGCAGCAGCACGTCGGACCCGGGCCGCGCGGGCTGGGCGAGGCGCACGTCGGCGAGCCCGTACCGGTCGCGCAGGCGGGCGCCGGCTTCGGACGCTTCTTCGCGCGGGTCGTGGATGGTGATGGACACGTATCCGCGTTCGCGCCCGAGCGTCAGCAGCTTGGACACGGTCGGCCGCGACACCCCGAGCTCCTTGGCCACGTCAGATTGCGTCAGCCCTTCGCCGTAGTACAGCTTGACGGCCGCCAGGGCCTGCACGTCGCGGGCGTCCACGGGTCCTCCTCCTCGGCCGGGCGGGTGGTGCCGGGTCGGCGGTGGGGCCGTTGTTTGCTTTACGACGCCCCGGCGCCCCCGCCGGCAACTCTCCCGAACAATTGTAAACCGTTCGGGTGGAGGGTGGAAAACGGTGGCTCCGTGGAGGGTTGCCGGGGCGCGGGAACGAATGTGAAGACCGTGCCGCGCCTGCCCGAGCGCCAGGCCCGGCCGCCCGCTCCGCGTGGACGGCCCTCGCCGCGCAGGGTCGCGCCGCCGGCTACCAGATGGTCACGCGCTCCGCGGGGTCGCGCCACATGCCGTCGCCGGGTTTGACGTCGAAGGCGGCGTGGAACTCGTCGATGTCGGTGACGATGACGTTGCAGCGGAACTCCGCCGGCGAGTGCGGGTCGATGGCCAGGTACTGGCGGCTCATTTCGGGGCGGATGGCGGTGCGCCACACCAGCGCCCACGACAGGAACAGGCCGCGGTACGCCTCCGGGTCCTTCTCCACGGACGTCTCGCGCCCCTGGTCGGCGAGCCAACGGCGGTACGCCACCACCGCGATGCCCAGGCCGCCGAGGTCGCCGATGTTCTCGCCGAGGGTGAACTTGCCGTTGACGCCGACGCCGGTTTCGCCGCGCTCGCGCAGGCCGGTGGGCACCAGCCCGTCGAACTGCTCGACCAGCTTGTCGGTCAGTCCCTCGAACGCCGCGCGGTCGGCGTCGGTCCACCACTGGTTGAGGTTGCCGTGACCGTCGTACTGCGAGCCCTGATCGTCGAAGCCGTGCCCGATCTCGTGGCCGATGACCGCGCCGATCGCGCCGAAGTTCTCGGCGGCGTCGGCCTCGGGATCGAAGAACGGGGGCTGCAGGATCGCCGCGGGGAACGTGATGTCGTTGACCACGGGGTTGTAGAACGCGTTGACGGTCTGCGGCGTGGCGAACCACTCGTCGCGGTCCGCCGGCTTGCCCAGTTTCGCCACCTCGTAGTCGTGGCCGAATGCGGAGGCGGCGCGGACGTCGTCAAGCAAAGTGCCCGTCAGCTCCAGGCCCTCGTAGCTCCGCCACTTGTCGGGGTATCCGATCTTCGCCTTGAACTGGCCGAGCTTCTCCAGCGCGCGCTCACGGGTGTCGGGCGTCATCCAGTCGAGGTCGGTGATGCGCTCGCGGTACGCCTCGATGAGGTAGTCGACCAGCTCGAGCATCCGCTCCTTGTGGGTCGGCGGGAAGTGGCGGGCGACGTACTCCTTGCCCACTTCCTGGCCCAGCGCTCCCTCGACCAGGCCGACGCCGCGCTTCCACCGCGCCCGCAGCTCCTCGGCGCCGGACAGGGTCTTGCCGTAGAACTCGAAATTCTGCTCCACGAACGCCGCGCCCAGGTACGGCGCCCGGGCCCGCAGCACGCGCCACAGCGCCCACAGCCGCAGGTCCTCCAGGCCGGTGTCGCGCCACAGCGTCGCCAGGTGCTCCAGGTAGGACGGCTGCATGACGACGATCCGCTCGACCCCGGCAGAAGCGTCCGATTCCGCGCCCGCCCCCGCGCCGACCTCCGCGCCGACGCCCATCTGCGCGAACCAGCGCGCCCACGGGTAGCCGGCGGGCAGGGCGGTCATGTCGGTGAGGTTGTAGGTGCGCACGGCGTCGCGGCTGGCCACGACGTCCCAATGGCCGGACGCCAGCTCCTTCTCGAAGTCGACGATGCGGCGGGCGGCGTCGGCGAGGTCGTGCAGCGGGAAGGAATCGAGGCCGTCGAAGCCCTCGAAGTTGCCGGCCGACACCGTCGAATCCTCCAGCAGCTGCAGCATGGACTCGACGTGCTCGCGGTAGGCGGCCAGCGTCTCGGCGTGGGATTCCTCGCGATAGTAGGCCTCGTCCGGCAGGCCCAGGCCGGACTGGACGAGGTAGAGCATCGCCACATCCGAGGTGGAGTCCTTTTCCACCCAGAACGCCGCCGGGCCGGTGACGCCGGTGCGGTCGAGCCGGCCCAGCGCCTCTGCGAGGTCGTCGCGGTCGTCGACGTCGAGCTCGGCGATGTCCGGCGCCAGCGCGTCGATGCCGGCGTCCTCGATCGCCGCCTCGTCCATGAACGCCCCGTAGAGCTTCCCGATGCGCGAATCCTCCGGCGCGTCCTCGACGATCGCGCGGACGGCCTCCTCCGATTCCTCGCGCAGCTTGTGGAAGGCGCCGTCGACCGCGCGGTCGGCGGGAATGACGTGCGAGTCGATCCATTCGCCATTGACGTGGCGGTACAGGTCGTCGGCGGGGGAGGGGGTCGGGCTGGCGGCGGTCGCGTTCTCGTCTGTCATGCGGCCCAGTGTAGGGACGGGGCCGGATCGGGTGTTCGAAAGCGCCGCGACCGGTAAGTTTCGTGCCTGAACGGTGGTCAATTCTGGGGCGCGGCGTGGCATCATGGGCGGATGAAGCAGAGCCGATTCAGCGGCACCCCGCGCCGCCCGGTGGCGCTGGTGAGCGCCGTCGCGCTGGCCGCCACGCTCGCACCCGTTGCGCTGGCCGCCGGGTTGTCCACCGCCAAGGGCGAGGAGGCGGAGGTCCTCGAAACCGTCCGCACGGTCACCCTCGGCGGCGAAGACGCCTCCTACAGCGCGCTTTTCGACGTCCGGGACGGCGCCCCCGACTGCGACCGCGCCACCTCGTTGACCGTGGGCGCCCATGAATTCACCTGCGGCGACGTGACCATCGAGACGCGCTCGGCCGAGGGCGTGGAGGACCTGCCCCGCTTCGGGGTGCGCGCCATCCGCGCGAAGACGTTTTCGGATTCGCCCGCCCCGGAGATGCGCGCCGCCGAGACGCCGCGGGCCCCGGGCCTGCTCGCGTGGTCGGGCACGCCCGTGACCAGCTTTGACGGCGTCACGCACCAGGTGATCGTGCTCGGCGAGGAGGGGGCGGCCGCCGGCTCCGCCGAAGGCGCCCGCGGTCTCGTCGCCATCGTCTCCGGCGACGCGGAGGACGTCGACGACGCCACCGCGACGATCCTCGCCGATGTGCGAAAGAACGAGGGCCAATGATCGACCGCACCTCCCAAATCCGCTGGGCCTTCCTGGTCCTGGTCCCGATCATCGCGGCGGGCGCGGCCGTCAATGCCGTGACGCTCTTCGCGTTCGGCCGGGTCACGCCGCTGTCGCTGCTGTTCGGCACGCTGATTTCGGCGGCCGTCATCGGCATCGTGTGGTGGCCCCTGTCTCGCTCGGCCCTCTGGCGCCCCGCCGGCGCGTGGCCGCTGCTCGCGCTGGCCTGGGGAGCGCTGGGATCCTTCACGTTCATCCTCGTCGCGGGCGAATCGATGACCACCATCGCCACAGCCGTCGGTTGGGAAGCCGCCGAGGCGTCGCTGGCGGGCGCGTGGCCGGAGGAAGTCGGCAAGTCGCTGGGCATCGCCCTGATCTTGCTGGCCCTGCCGCGCCTGTGGAGCCGACCGTGGGACGGCCTGCTGGTAGGCATCTTCGTGGGTCTGGGCTTCGAGCTCATCGAAACCGTCCAGTACGGCGCCGCCGGCGCGCTCGACGACGCCAACTCCGACGTCGACGGCCTGCTGTTCATGTGGTTCGTCCGCGCGGTCGCCGGCCCCGGCCTGCACGTCTTCTTCTCGGCGGTGGCGGGGCTCGGCGTCGGCATGGCGCTGCTGCATCCCCGCTTGACGACGCCCGCCCGCTGGACGCTCGGCCTCGGTGGCCCGTTCGCCGCATTCCTCATGCACTTCCTGTGGAACTACTCGTGGCCGAGTGGCTGGGGCGCGTGGCCCATCGCCGTGATGTGGCCGTTGTATCTGACGGCGTTGATCGGGTGCTGGCTCGTCGCGAAAAAGCTGGCGCGGCAGTTGGATCATCTGCTGCAGCCGGACTCCGTGCTCCGCAGAGGTTCCGCGGTGGCGTCGTAAAGCAGTGCCTTCGCAAAACATCGGCGCCGAAAGGCACGGCGGCGTCGTGAAGCTCGGTGGAGTGAAGGAAAACCCCAGCGCATATACGGGGAGGGGTTTGTTACTCGTGTTACTAGTGTGACTAAAGGGGCGTGAGTGCCGTATAGTTGCGAGTCATGAACCTCCGCACCGTGACCTTCCCCAAGTCCCGGCCGCGCTCGGGAGCCCGCCGCGGCCGCGCAGGCGCGATCGTCGCCCTCGCCGCCGCCCTGCCCATGGCGCTGGGCGTCCTGGCGCCCGCCCCGGCCGAGGCCTTCACCGTGACTTCCCCGACCGGCATCGACGTCTCCAAGTGGCAGCGCCCCGGCGGCGTCAAGCTCGACTGGAACAAGGTGGCCGCCTCCGGCGAAAAGTTCGCCTTCATCAAGGCCACCGACGGCAAGGAAGGCCTGAGCCCCTTCTTCGCCGAAGACTCCAAGGCCGCCCACGACGCCGGCCTGATCATCGGCAGCTACCACAAGGCGCACCCCGACCGCGACGCCGTCGTCCAGGCCGACGCCTACGCCCAGGCCCTGAAGCTGCAGCCCGCGAACGCGAAGACCCTGCCGCCCGTCCTCGACCTCGAACTCGACGCCGGCATGACCCCCGCCGCCCTGGAGAAGTGGGCCGCCACCTTCCTCGAGCGACTCGAGCTGAAGTCCGGCAAGATGCCGATGATCTACACCTACCGCTGGTTCTGGGTCACCAAGATGGGCGACACCGACGGCCTCAACGGCTACCCGCTGTGGCTCGCCGCGTACCAGGACCAGCCGCCGACGGACATCCCCGGCGGCTGGAACGAGGCGCTGTTCTGGCAGCGCTCCAGCACCGGCACCGTGCCCGGCATCTCCACCCCGGTGGACCTGAACACCTTCAACGGCACGGAATCGCAGCTCAACGGCATCGCCGGCGGCGACACCCCCGCCGTCAAGGGCACCGCCGACACCCCGAAGACCAACGCGGAGGCCGCCGGCGCCCAGCGCGCCCAGGCCGAGGACGACACCGACGTCTCCGCCGACGCCGTCTCCCCGCCGACCGGCCGCGCGGCCATCGGCGCCGGCAGCCTCGGCGATGACGCCGCGACCGGCGGCACCGGCAACGGCACCGGCACCGGCACGGGCAATGGCGCGAACACCGGCGGCACCGGCAATGACGCCGCGACCGGAGACGACGCCCCCGAGACGATCGGCGGCGACACCACCGCGCCCGAGTCCCCGCTGGCCACGTCCGAGCTGGTCGACGCGATCATCGAGGCCATCAAGGCCGGTTCCGACGACGCCGACTTCAGCGAGAGCATCGCCGCCGTCCGCGAGGCCGCCGAAGCCGCGGGGCTGGACAAGGAGCAGATCGACACGCTCATCGCCTTCCTGAAGCAGGCCATCGAATCGGGCAACGTCCCCGAGGGCCAGCTGGAGGAGATCGGCGAGAACGCCCCGACCGCCGACGAGGCCGGCCAGGCCGACAAGGCCGGAGACACCATCGGCGGCGACGATGCCACCGCCGGCGAGGGGTCGTCGTTCGATCCGGATCAGGCCATCAAGCTGGCCACGTACTCCGACCTGGTCGCGCTGCTGGCCGGCGCCTCGCGCTAAAGGCGCATCTCGGGTCGGCGGGTTCGGCCGGTCCGTCGGGCAGGGTCCGCTTTACGACGGCCCGCGCCCACCCGAACACCGCCCGTCATCGGGGTCCTGGGGAAGGGATCCCGGTCGGCGGCGGCCGATGCGTCACCAGTTCGCCGCATTACCGTTCGATCGAGTCACCGCATCACCGCATCACCGCATCACCGACGCGCCGTCGGGGCCCTGGGGAAGGGGCCCCGGCGGTGCGTTCGCGTGCGGTGATGGTGCCGCACGATCACGCCCGCATGGTCATCCCCACTTCGTGCCGGGCGCCCGCCACGTGCACAGCGCCGGCAGCAGCTCGGCGGGATCCTCCACGACGATGAGCGAATCCAGGTGCTTGCGCTGGATCAGGCCGCCGTCGACGAGCGATTCGATCAGCGCCACCAGCGGCCGCCAGAACCCGCCCGGCCCGACCAACGCGACGGGCTGCTGGTGGATGCCGATGTGCTGGCGCGTCCACACCTCGAAGAATTCCTCCAGCGTGCCGGCGCCGCCGGGCAGCGCGATGAACGCGTCGCCGAGCGCGTACATCCGGTCCTTGCGCTGCGCCATCGTGTCCAC
>NZ_DURI01000067.1 GCF_012837295.1 Corynebacterium sp.
AGGAGCTGCTCGAGGCGTTCAAGGAGATGACCCTCGTTGAGCTGACCGAGTTCAAGAAGGCGTTCGAGGACGAGTTCGACGTCACCGCCGCCGCCCCGGTCGCCGTGGCCGCCGCCGCCGGTGGCGACGCCGCCGCCGCCGTCGAGGAGAAGGACGAGTTCGACGTCGTGCTCGAGGACGCCGGCGCCAAGAAGATCGGCGTCATCAAGGCCGTCCGCGAGCTCGTCTCCGGCCTGGGCCTGAAGGAGGCCAAGGAGCTCGTCGAGGGTGCCCCGAAGGCCATCCTCGAGGGTGCGTCCAAGGACGACGCCGAGGCCGCCAAGGCCAAGCTCGAGGAGGCCGGCGCCAAGGTTTCCCTGAAGTAGGGGACCTGCGCCGCGGCATCCCCGCGCCAGCTTTTTCACCGGGCCCCGCCCGCACGCCATTCGCGTGCCGGCGGGGCCCGGTTCTTTTTGCCCGGTGCGCAATGCGGTGGGGGAGTGGCGGCTGAGTAGGATGGGGCGCATGCTTCCCCGTTCGCGCATCATCGCCGTCCTGATCATCGGGCTCGGTGCGGCGATGATCGCCGCCGGCGCTTTCCTGCCCCGACTGGTGTCCGACGACCCCAAGATCCCCCTCGATCTGCCGGACACCACGTACACGCTGCGGGCGGAGGACGGCGTGTCCTCCGCGCTGAACCCCGAGGGCGGCCGCGAGGACGCTTTCGGCCCGGTCCGGCGGCAGTTCCACGGCGAGTTGATCGAGCCGGCGGACGAGCAGCGGGTGTCGGTCCGCATGGGCACGTCCACGACCCGAGAGCTGCCGCCCGAGGTGATGGGCACCGACCCGATCCTCGAGCTCGTCGACGCGGCGGTGTGGACCTTCACCGTCGACCGGCTCTCCGGCGAGTTCCTCGGCCCGGCGATGCTCACGGACCAGATGGCGGGCGTGCCCGTCGAGGTCCCGGTCGACGGGCATTGGGTGAAGTTCCCGGCCGACGCCGGTCCGGTGTCGTATCCGATCTTCGACGATTTCCTGCGCGGCACCGTTCCGGCGGAGTACGTGGGCACGGAAGATCTCGGCGGCAACGAGGTGCTCCGCTACCGCCAGACGATCGCCCCGACGAATCTGGCCACCCGGTACCGGTCGAACTTGACGCAGATCAACGTCGACGACAAGACCGGCTTCCTCACCTACCAGGGCACGCGCGACTGGCTGGTCGAACCCGAGAGCGGCATGGTCGTCGACATCGACGAGGATCTGGATCTGCGGTGGGAGACCCGCGAGGGCGAGCGGCTCCGGACCTTCCTCCGCTTCGTCGGCGGAGTCGACGAGCAGGCCTCTGCCCGCCTCCTGCAGCAGGCGCTGGACGTGGCGGACACGGCGCCGGTGCGCCCGTGGTCGATTGCGCTTCTGGTGATCGGTGCTATCTTGGCGTTCGGCGGAATCGTCGGCGCCCTGCGCCCCGAAGGCCGCGACCGGGAGAACCGGGAGGACCGGGGAAACCGGAAGGGCGATCCAGCGCGCCATTCCTGATCCCGGCCGGGCCGGCCCCGCCGCCGGCGCCTTTCCCGCGACACGTTCCGGCGACCGCATCGGCCAACTGAATTGGGCAACCGTTTCCGGCGATTTTTTCCGGCGAATGATTCCGGCGAGCGTTTCCGGCACCGCGGAATGTGACCCGTACACCTCGGGTACACGTCCCGGACACGCCGTGATCATCCCGGCGACACGCCCACGCAATATCCGGTGGACTTGCGGCCTGCAATGGTATAGGCTGAGTCGTTGCGCTGGAATTAGGTGTGTCGTAGTGTCCCCACTTGACGTGCCGTCCGGGATAACGGGGGCGTCGCAAAGCCTGTGAACTGGTACTTTGCATCCCTGCCGTGGCCCTGACGTGCATCGTCCGCAAGGCTCTGCCCGCTACCGTGTGATTCCTGCAAACCAAACGCTTAAATCCAAGCGGACGGGCGCGCCACCGGTTGCCGGCGCCCCACCCGCGTGAGGTGCTGGAAGGACCCATCTTGGCAGTCTCCCGCCAGACCAAGGCAGTGGCCGGTATTCCCGGAGCTTCGAAGAGGTACTCTTTCGCGAAGATCAGCGAGCCGATTCCGGTTCCGGGTCTTCTCGATCTGCAGCGTGAGTCGTTCGCATGGCTCATCGGCACGCCCGAGTGGCGCGCCCGCCGCCAGGAGGAACTCGGCGACGGTGCTCAGGTCACCAGTGGACTCGAGGACATCCTTGACGAGCTGTCCCCGATCGAGGACTACTCGCAGAAGATGTCCCTTACCCTGTCCGACCCCTGGTTCGACTCCGTGAAGAACACGGTGGACGAATGCAAGGACAAGGACATCAACTACTCGGCCCCGCTGTACGTGACGGCCGAGTTCACCAACCGAGAGACCGGCGAAATCAAGTCGCAGACGGTCTTCATCGGCGATTTCCCGATGATGTCCGACAAGGGCACGTTCATCGTCAACGGCACGGAGCGCGTCGTCGTGTCACAGCTCGTCCGTTCCCCGGGCGTCTACTTCGACGAGACCATCGACAAGTCGACCGAGCGCCCCCTCCACTCCGTCAAGATCATCCCGTCGCGCGGCGCGTGGCTGGAGTTCGACGTCGACAAGCGGGACACCGTCGGCGTCCGCATCGACCGCAAGCGCCGCCAGCCGGTCACCGTGCTGCTGAAGGCGTTCGGCTGGACCACCGAGGAGATCAAGGAGCGCTTCGGCTTCTCCGAGATCATGATGGCGACCCTCGAGAAGGACGGCGTCGCCAACACCGACGAGGCCCTCCTCGAGATCTACCGCAAGCAGCGCCCGGGCGAGCCCCCGACGCGCGAGTCCGCGCTGGCCCTGCTGGAGAACAACTTCTTCAAGCCCAAGCGCTACGACCTGGCCAAGGTCGGCCGCTACAAGGTCAACCGCAAGCTGGGCCTCGGCGGCGACGGCGTCGGCGAGATGGTCCTCACCGAGCAGGACATCGCCACCACCATCGAGTACCTCGTGCGCCTGCACGACGGCGAGAAGACCATGACCTCCCCCGACGGGCGAGAGGTTCCGGTCGAGGTCGACGACATCGACCACTTCGGCAACCGCCGCCTGCGCACCGTGGGCGAGCTCATCCAGAACCAGGTCCGCGTCGGCCTCTCCCGCATGGAGCGCGTCGTCCGCGAGCGCATGACCACGCAGGACGTCGAGTCGATCCAGCCGACCACGCTGATCAACGTCCGCCCGGTGTCCGCGGCCATCCGCGAGTTCTTCGGCACGTCGCAGCTGTCGCAGTTCATGGACCAGAACAACTCGCTGTCCGGCCTGACCCACAAGCGCCGCCTGTCGGCGCTGGGCCCCGGCGGCCTGTCGCGCGAGCGCGCCGGCCTCGAGGTCCGCGACGTCCACCCGTCGCACTACGGCCGCATGTGCCCGATCGAGA
>NZ_DURI01000068.1 GCF_012837295.1 Corynebacterium sp.
GCGGCAATGCACGCCGGTTCCGGCCCTTCGCGGACCTCTACCGGCAGGCCAACGAGCAGCTCGGCAACGGCGATCTGCCCATCGGGGTCCATTCCCCGGGGTTCGTCGCCGACACCGATGAGGAGGCCCGCGAGCTGCTCATGCCGCACTGGCTGGAGAATCGCAATGCCATCGGCAAGGAACGCGGCTGGGGCCCGGCCGGACCCGACGAATTCATTTCCGAGGTCCGCCACGGCGCCCTCGCCGTCGGTTCGCCGGACACCGTCGCCCGCAAAATCGCCGATGCGATCCGGGCGCTCGACCTCAACCGCTTCGACCTGAAGTACTCCAACGGGCCCATGCCGCACGAGCACCTCATGCGCTGCATCGACCTCTACGGCACCGAGGTCATCCCGCGGGTGCGCCGCATCCTCGAGCGCGAGGATTAGGCCGCCCCCTCGCTCTCGTGCGCCCGCGCTGCTTAGGCGATGGTCACCATCACGGCGCCACCGGCGTCGGCGGCGCCCCTGTAAAACCCCGCGAGCTCGGAAAACCTGCGCCGCAGATCGGCGGCGTCGTCGTCGGAAAGTGAAGCGGCGACGCCGTTGTCGGCCATGCGTGCATCGAAGTCGACGGTCTCCAGCGCTTCGGCGATCTCGCCGACGCGCCCCGGCTCGAGCACCGACGTCAGCGGCTGGCGGCACACGCGCTCGCCGCCGAGGATCGCCTCGCCCAGCGGGTCGCCGACGGTCTGCCCGTCCAGCGGGTTGCCCGTCAGCGCCAAAAGGACGTTCTCCCAGGCCGTGTCGAGATCGAATGCCGCATGATCGCCGATGGCCTCGAAGTGCCCGAAAATCACTTCGCCGGTCGCGCGATCGTCGCCGGCGTCCGCGAGCCCGCGCAGCTCGGCAACCTCGCCGTCGCCCAGTCGTAGGTATTCGGCGCACATTCCCATCGGCATCGCGGCATCCCTTCTCGTCGTTTGGTTCGGGAGCCGAGTCTAGGCGACTCCGCTTTACGACGACCCCGTGGCGCCCGTCTCGGTCGCGGAGCCGGTGGTCGACGCCGCCTTGCCGTCGCGCGTCGCCGACGCCGGGGTGCAGGAGCGGTACCCCTCGGTCAGCGACGTGAGCTGATCCGCGGTGGCCTGGCCGGCGACCTCTTCGGCGGGGCGGGGGATGCCGTCGTAGCCGATGAGCATCGGCGTCCACTCCGCGTCGGAGACCAGCGGGCCATCGGCCTCCTCATCGGAGGCGGGCACGTCGATGGTCACCGTGAGCACGCCCGTGTGACCGGCGGTGTCGCGGTTGAGGTAGTAGACGAAGTTGCCCGTGCCGTAGTGGACGTAGGAATCGCCCAGCCACCCGTGGCCGTTGACCCGGTGCGCGTGGTCGCCGATGATGACGTCCGCTCCGGCCTTCTCCAGGGTCTTCGAGGCGTCGATGGCGGCGTCGCCCGGGCAGTGCTGGCCCTCGATGCCCCAATGCATCATCGCGACGACGACGTCGTGGGACTCCTTCGCCTTCTTGACCTCCTCGACGAGGCGGTCCATGCGTTCCTCCGGCGCCGACGCGGCGATGCCGGCCTTGTCCGGGCCCGCCGAACGGTTGGCCAGGGTCTCCTCGTACACCTGGCTGGCGCCGATCACGGCGACCTTCACGCCGTTGGCCTCCAGGGTCGCCGGTGCGTAGGCCTCGTCCTCGTCGCGGCCGATGCCCACGACGGGGATGGGGGAGTTCTTCTTCGCCGCGAAGGTGTCCTCGGCGCCCTGATCGCCGTAGTCGAAGGCGTGGTTGTTGGCCATGGTCACGGCGTCGACGCCGGCACCCGCCACCGCATCCAGCGCCGAAGCCGGCGCACGGAACGTGAACGGCTTGCCGGGCCACGGGGTGCCGCGCTCGGTCAGCGCGGTCTCGACGTTGACCACCGACAGGTCCGCCGCCCCCAGCGTCGACTTCAGCTCCGACAGCGAATCCTCGTCGTACGCCAGCGACCGCAGGTGGCTCTCGAACATCACGTCGCCGCCGAAGGCCATGGTCAAGCTGCGGGCGGGAACCCGCTCCTCCTGCGCCTGCTCCTCGTCGCCGATCGTGCAGCCGGCGGTGAAGACGACGCCGGTGAGGGCCAGGGCGGACACGGCACGTCGCAAAGCGGAAGTCATGCGGAAAGCTCCATCGGGTCAGCGATTGCGGCCGCGCAGGGCCCAGAGGATCCCCGCGGCCGAACCGAGCAGAAGAACGCCGGCGATCCAATCGCCGGCGGAGGCGGACGAGTCATCCGTCGACGTGACCGCGGCCTGGCGGGCGCCGGCGGCCTTGGCCACCAACTCACCGTCCTCGATCACGAACTCGCCGCGGGGCGCCGCAGTGAAGATGTCCTCCACGATCTCCGTGGTGGTGTCGGCATCGGCGATGACGTTGACCGCGACGACGAAATCGCGCCCGTACGAGGCGCTGGCGTTCATCGAATCGCGCTCGTCGGCCCACCCGAACTTGGTGCCCATCACGCCCGGCAGCACGTCCGTGCCGAAATCCTGGGCGTACCCGTCGGCGGCGACGGGGTCGGCGTCGGCCAAGGCGGCGAGCACCGGGTCGTCGAAATCGCCCTCCTCGACCTTCGCGGCCAGGAACGTCGCCACGTCGTGCATCGTCGTCGTCGATTTGCCCCACGTCGGGGCGCCGACGGTGTCCTCGAGGCCGTAGCGCTCGGCGACCTCGCGGATCGATTTGGGGAACGCCCAGTACAGCCGGGTGGTGATCCCGTCGTCGGAGGTCTGCAGCATCTCCGTCGCCTGGTCCTTCTGCGCGTCCGTGCCCTCGCGGTAAACGTGGTCCGCGATGTAGATCTTGCAGATGGACAGGCACGTGCGGATCTCGTCCGCGTTCTCCGAATCGGCGCGGAAACCGGTCGGGATGTGGACGTAGGAGACCTGCGTCGCGTAGTCGACGTCGAACTCGCCGTCGTCGAGCACCGGGATCGGCAGAATGTCGCGGCGCACCGGCTTGCGCGTCGTCGAGGGCTTCGGCGAAGAGGTGGTCGGCGAAGAGGTGGTCGGCGACGACGTCGTGGCCGAGGTCGTCGCGGCCGAGGATTTCGACGAGGAGGACTTCTTGGTCGAGGACTTCGTGGCCGATTCCCCGGGGCTCGAAGTGCCGGTGCGCGAGCTCGTCGTCGACGACGGTTTTTCGCTCGACGACTGCGCGGCCGCGCCGGGGGCGATGGCCGCAGCGGCCAGAAGCACCGACAAGGAGGCAGCGACGACGCGCTTCACCGGCACTCACCATCCAATCGACGAATAATCGGCGGGGCACTGGATGTCCCCGCCGCGTGACGGCATAACTCTAGCCCCGTCGAGGTCAACCCACCCAATGAAGTGTCCGGTCACCTGCCCACTGACGGGGTCACCCGGTGCCGGCGGGCCGCCGCTCGCCGCCAGTGCCGGAGATCTCCGCGGTCGCCCGCCGAACGGGTGACCACGGAAGCGCGCCGACCCCGGGATCGTCTGGCCCGGGACTTATGCTGGTCCCATGAACAGCGCATTCGTCCGTTCCCGCACGGCCCGGCGCCGCGTCGCCGGAGTTCTCGCCGCACTGGTGCTCACCGTGACGGGTTGCGCGCAGGCCGACGATGCCCGCCAGCTCATCGTCGACGCGGTCCCCGGAAATGGGGGCCAGGATCAGGACGGCGGCTCGAAGGATCGCCCGAACCCGACGGTCACCGCGGAGCCGGAGCTGACGAAGATCGACGTTTCGGCCCTGGCCGACGCAAACCAGCCCGGCCATTACTCGTTCATGACGGACAACAAGCGGACCTGCCTTTTCAATGACGAGGAAATCTCGTGCACCGGAAAGGCGCCCGCAGATGCGCCGAAGATTTCTGCCCTGGGCAGGCCGAACGCGGTGAAGCTCACCGAGGACGGCAACCAATACGTCATGTTCGAGGGCATGGCCCTGGACCCGGGTGACGTGCATGCGGGCGAGTACTTCGAGCACGGGGGCCTGCGTTGCACGCACGTCGACGCGGAGACCTTCTCCTGCTCGATGGGCGACAGCGGCTTCACCCTGTCCGGCCCCGATGGCGACATGACTTTCGAGGGCACCTTCCTCGACCCGTCGGGGAACGGCTCGAGCTTCGGATCCGATGACTCGGAGTCTTCAGGCTCGTCGGATTCGTCGGGCTCCTCCAACTCTTCGGGCTACGTCACCAGCGTGTCCACGGGGTCGGGCACCGTCCGGGCGTCGTCGCCGTCGTGCGACTCCCGCGGCATCCTCATCCTGGAGTCGGTGGTCGTGCAGTCCGGCGTGGACACGGAGGGGGCCATCGCCGACGCGCTGGCCACGTACCCCGGCAGCGAGTTCACCACGCCGGGCGCTTGCCCGTCGCTGCGCGCGCAGCTCAATGGCGCCGACATCTACGCCGTCTACGTCGATTACGGCAGCGACACCAGCGGTCTGTGCAGTGCGGCGGCGAGCACCGGCGGCAACGCGCGCATCCTCAGCAACCGCAACGAGTACGTCAGCCCCTGCTGATCCTCGCGGCCCCTCGCCGATCCCGGCTGAACCGGGACCACGTGGGCGTCGCCAAGCAAACCGGGTCGGCTACAGATCCGCCGCCCACTGGTCCGCGAACATCTCGAGCACGCGGGCGCGGCCGATGGGCAGGTCCGTGCGCTTCTGCTTTGCGACGTCGACGACCGTGATCCCGGCGGCCAATTCATCGATTTCGTCGCGGTGCGCCGACCAGAACCGGTGGAGGAACGCCAGCGACTCGTCGGTGGGGGCGGCGAAGGCGGCGTTGGGGACGTCCGAGCCGGCGAGATCGCCCATCGCCTTGGCGACGTTGCCGCCGAAACCGGGGAGGCAGCCGAACGCTCCCATCAGGGTGCGCGACGCCGCGGTGGCGGTGCCGCCGGAGTCGGGGACGAGGACGTCGGACAGCTCCCCGTGCGCCTTGAGCAGGCGCTTGCGCTTCTTGCCCTTGCCGTAATCGTCGACGTCGAGGTCGGCGACCTTCTTCGCCCGGTCGGCCAGGACCTCCGCCGCCGACTGGAAGACGACCGCATTCGACGACGTGAGCAGGGGAGACGCGCCCTGGATCACGCCCTGGGCGGCGAGGTAGGCCGCGATGTGCAGGCCGTTGAGCTCCCGGTGCTTGCGCTTGCCGGTCAGCTTCGCGCCCGCGAAATGCAGGCGGCACACGTCCCACGACAGGTGCCGCAGGCGGGACGGGTCGGCGCCCTCCGCGAAGGGCAGGTCGGGGCCGCAACCGCGGTAGGCGGCGACGGCGTCGGTGATGGTGCCCTCGGAAAGTTCGCGCATGAACCCAGTTTATGCCCTTAACGTGGCGTTTCGGGGTGGCGCACCCGGGCATGAGGGAGTGCCGCGGCGCGGGCGGGGTTTGATCGGGCGAAGTTTGATCGGGCCGGGTTCGATCAGGCGGGGTTCGATCAGGCGGTGAGCAGCCCGTGGCCCGCGTGGCGCTGCAGCTCCAGCCAGAAGCGGGCGTCGGTGCCCAGGAAATCGCCGAGGCAAGCGGCGATCTCGTCGTCGACGTGGACGGTGCCGGCCAGCACGCCGTCGATGGTCTCGACGGACAGCCCGGTCTCGGCCGCGAGCTGCGCGGGGTCCAGGCCCAGCGGGGCGAGGAAGCGGGCGCGCAGGACGGTGCCGGGGGTGGGGTCGTTCGTCGGAAGCATCATGGGCGAACCATTCTGATCGTGTCGCGATCGTCGCGGGGCGGCGCCGAATCCGGAGGGGGGCGATTCGGATGTGACGGAGGTCTCTTTTACTTCATCGTGTGTCGCGCGCAATACGTTTCACAACGAAACGGTAACGATTCCATCTCTCCCGTGTGAAGCTAATCGCCGCGCGTGCAGATGTCACGCATTAATTTCCCGTCACCCTGTTACGGGTGTGACGGGGGTGTATCGGTGTTGTCCGGCGACGTTTACGTCGGGCCGTCGCCAAGCGACCGACCTACGCCCCGAAGAACTCGGCCCACTTCGGCCATTCGCGTTCCGCCTGCTTGAGACCGGTCTCGTAGGCGGCGTTGAGCTTGGCCAGGTCGCGTTCGCGGTTGGACATCCGGATCTCGTCCGGGAAGAAGAGGACGGCCTTGCCCTGGCGCTCGAGCTCGAAAAGCTGGGCCCGCGTGGCGTTGTAGCGCTCCGGGCGGTTGATGATCGCCTCCGCCACCGCGGGATTCTTCCGGAAAATGCGGCGCATCATCGCGGGCCGGGTGACCTGCGGCTTCACGTAGGAGCGCTCGCGGCTCATGATCACCAGGAACTTGTCGTAGCCGTCGTCCTGCGCGATCTGCAGCGGGATGCCGCCGGACGGCCCGAGCGCGCCATCGACGTAGCGCACGCCGTCGATGACCGGCGGCACCATGAAGCCCGGCAGGGTCGACGAGGCGCGCACGAACTTCATCAGAGATTGCAGCGAGTCGACGTCGTCGCGCCCCCAGTAGACGTTTTCGCCGGTGTCGGCGCGGATCGCCCCGATGCGCATCTCGGTCTTCGACGCGAGGTAGTGGTCGAAGGGGTACGGGTCGACGCCGGCGGTGGCCACCATCGGCGACTTCTCGTAGATCCACTCCGCGTTGAAGTATCCGCGGCCGCGGAGGAAGTTGCCCCAGCCGCCGAATTCCGGGGTGTCGGTCATGGTGGTGAACGTCGCGCGCGCCCGGGCGATGCTGCCGGACAGGTAGTTCGCGGTCAGCGTCGCGCCGGCGGAGATGCCGCCGACCCA
>NZ_DURI01000069.1 GCF_012837295.1 Corynebacterium sp.
ACCCGCCGGACCCAAGTCAAACTCGGCCCGACCAGGAGGTGAACTCCCCGCAAACAACCCACCATGATCAGCGCCCTTGCAGGCACCGTCCCGGCGTCTCGCTTGCCCCGGTAACACTACACACGGGTCCCGTACGCACCAAAATGCCTGGTCAACATTGCTTTTCTCCCCCGCGCCGGCTGCGCACCGGCCGTCGGCAAGCGAAAAGCCCGCCACCCCAGTCGAACTGGGATGGCGGGCTCGAGCCTCGCTCCGTGCGGACCCGCGGTCAGCGGTTGACGCGCACGCCGGCGAAGTTCTTCTTGCCGCGGCGCAGGACCAGCCACTTGCCGTGCAGGAGGTCGGAATCGGCGGGCACCCACTCCTCGTCGGTGATGCGCTCGTTGTTGGCGTACGCGCCGCCCTCCTTGATGGTGCGGCGGGCCTCGCCCTTCGACTTCGCCAGGCCGGAGGCGACCAGCAGGTCGACGGCGGTGTCCGGCTCGCCGGCGTCGACGTCGGCGACCTCGGTCTCCGACACGGCCGCCGCCAAGGTCGCCTCGTCCAGCTCGGACAGCTCGGCCCGGCCGAACAGCGCCTGCGCGGCGAGCTCCACGGCCTTCGTGGCCTCGGCGCCGTGCACCAGATCGGTCATCTCCTGCGCCAGGCGGCGCTGGGCCTCGCGCTTGAAGGGGCGCTCGGCGACGGCGACCTCGTACTCGGCGATCTCCTCGCGGGTCAAGAAGGTGAACCACTTCAGGTAATCGATGACCACCGTGTCGCCGGCGTTGAGGAAGTACTGGTACCACGAGTAGGCGCTGGTCTGTTCAGCGTCGAGCCACAGCTTGCCGCCGCCGGTGGACTTGCCGAACTTCTCGCCCGACGCGTCGGTCACCAGCGGCACGGTCAGCCCGTGGACCTTCTCGCCGTCGAGGCGGCGGTTGAGGTCGACGCCGGAGACGATGTTGCCCCACTGATCCGAACCGCCGATCTGCAGGCGGCACTCGTGGTTGCGGCGCAGGTGCACGAAGTCGTTGGCCTGCAGCAGCATGTAGGAGAACTCGGTGTAGGACATGCCGTCGGACTCGAGGCGGCGCTTGACGGTGTCGCGGTCGAGCATCGTGTTCAGCGAGAAGTTCTTGCCCAGGTCGCGCAGGAACTCGATCACCGACAGCTTGGACACCCAGTCGTAGTTGTTCACCAGCAGGCCGCGGCCCGGCTGGTCCTCCTCGATGATGTCGATGAACCGGCGGAGCTGGCCCTCGATCTTCGCGACGTTGCCGGCGATCTCGTCCTCGGTGAGCATGGAGCGCTCGCCGACGTCGCGGGGGTCGCCGATCATGCCGGTGGCGCCGCCGGCCAGGGCGATCGGGCGGTGCCCGGCCTCCTGGAATCGCTTGAGCATCACCAGCGGAACGAGGTGCCCCGCGTGCAGCGAGGAGCCCGTCGGGTCGAAGCCCACATACGCGGTGATGGGGCCTTCCTCGGCCAGGGCGCGCAGCGCGTCCAGGTCGGTCGACTGCGCGATGAGGCCGCGCCATTCCAATTCGTCGATGATGTTCATGTCGGTCACGCGGGTCATCCTAACGTGCGCGGCCGCGGCCGGCCCGGACGGGTCTACCCCAGGCCGTCGGCCTTGGCGTGGCGGCGGTAGGCGGAGACTCCGGGTTCGCCGGGGATCCAGAATCGCCAGGGCCGTTCGGATGCCGCCCGCAGCCCGACGCGCGGTCCGCACTGAACCTCCGCGGGCGCCGCACCGTCGCCCAGCTGCACGCGCGAGCCCGGGTCGAACAGGTCCCGCCCGTAGTCCCCCAGGTCGATGCCGAGCGCCTGGCCCAGGTTGCCGGGTCCCCGGGCCAGGTTTCGCTTGACGACGCCCACGTTTCCCCGTTGCCGCCGCGCCATCGCGGCGGCCTCGCCGTCGAGGATCGCGGCGCCCCGGAGCAGCACGCCCCCGCCGACGCCGTCGTGTCCGGCGGTGACGTTGGCGCAAAAGTGGATGCCGTAGGACCGGTACACGTACAGGTGCCCGGCGGGCCCGAACATCACGCGGTTGCGCGGCGTGGGGCCCGGCCACGTGTGGGCGCCGGGATCCGGCCACGGCGACTCCGCCGGACCGCCGTAGGCCTCGACCTCGGTGATCCGTGCTCGCAGTCCCTCGCCCGGAATGACGAGAACCCGGCCGAGCAGCGCGCGGGCTGCTTCGGACGGGTGCACCGACAGGGTCTCGCGGTTCAGCGCCGCGCCCCCGCCGGTTCCTTCGCCACCGCTCAACGAGGCCAGTCGAACGCTTCGTCGGAAAGCATCACGGGGATGCCGTCCTCGATGGGGTACGCGATGCCCAGTCGCTCGTTGACCAGGACGGATTCGTCCTCGAGGTACGTCAGCGGCCCCTTGTCGCGGGGGCAGGCGAGGATGTCCAGCAACTTCGGATCGAGGCTCATGGCAGTCAATCCTACGACCCGTTGCCGCGCACCGGGGCGTCCGCCCAGGAACGGCCGCCGACCGACGCCTCGCGGACGCGGCCGAGCTGCTCGGACACCCGCGCGCCGGCGGTGCCGCCGCGGGTGTCGCGGGAGGCCACGGCGCCGTCGATGGTCAGCACCTCGCGGACCTCCGGGGTCAGGGACTCGTGGACGCCCGCGAGCTCATCGTCGGTGAGCTCGTGCAGGCCCACGCCGCGGGACTCCGCGATGCGCACGCACTGGCCCGAGGCCTCGTGGGCGACGCGGAAGGGCACGCCCTGGCGCACCATCCACTCGGCGAGGTCCGTGGCCAGCGTGAAACCGGCCGGGGCCAGCTCGCGCATGCGGTCCTCGTGGAAGGTCAGCGTGGCCACCAGGCCCGTCATCGCCGGCAGCAGCAGGTTCAGCTGCGCCACCGAATCGACGATGGGCTCCTTGTCCTCCTGCAGATCGCGGTTGTAGGCCAGCGGCTGCGCCTTCAGCGTCGCCATGAGGCCCGCCAGGTTGCCGATGAGACGGCCGGTCTTGCCGCGCGTCAGCTCGGCGACGTCCGGGTTCTTCTTCTGCGGCATGATCGACGACCCGGTCGACCACTCGTCGGCCAACGTCACGTAGCCGAACTCCGGCGTGCACCAGGCGATGATCTCCTCGGCCAGGCGCGACATGTCCACCGCGATCTGGGCCAGGACGAACGCCGTCTCCGACGCGAAGTCGCGGGAGCTGGTCGCGTCGATGGAGTTGTCCGCGGCCGAATCGAAGCCGAGTTCGGCGGCGATGGCCTCGGGGTCGAGGTGCAGCGACGAACCCGCCAGCGCGCCCGAGCCGTAGGGGCTCACCGCGAGGCGGCGGTCCAGGTCGCGGATGCGCTCGACGTCGCGCAGCAGCGGCTGGGCGTGCGCCAGCAGCTGGTGGGCCAACAGCACCGGCTGGGCGGCCTGGAAGTGGGTCTTGCCCGGCATGATCGCGTCCGGGTGCGCGCCCGACTGATCCGCCAGGGCGTCGACCAGGTCGAGCACTCCCGCGGCGATGTCGCGCACCGCGTCGCGGACCCACATGCGGAACAGCGTGGCCACCTGGTCATTGCGGGAGCGGCCCGCGCGCAGGCGCCCGCCGACCTCGGGACCGACGCGGTCGATGAGACCGCGCTCCATGGCGCCGTGGACGTCCTCGTCCGACTCCTCCGGACCGAACGCGCCGGAGGCGACGTCGGCGCCCAACGAGTCCAGGCCGGACAGCATGGTGGCCAGGTCGTCGTCGGAAAGCAGGCCCCGCGCGTTGAGTACCTTCGCGTGCGCCTTCGAGGCCAGCACGTCGTACGGGGCCAGGACCCAGTCGAAGTGGGTCGACTTGCTCAACGCCGCCATGGCGTCGGCGGGGCCGCCGGCGAACCGGCCTCCCCACAGCGAACCCTCGTTGGTGCCGTGCTGCTCGACGGCGGACTGCGCGGACTGCTCGGACATGTCGGTGGTGCTCCTCATCGGTGGCGGGATGCGACCGCCCGGCCCCCGGTGTCGGGGCCGGGCGCGTGCACGGGATCTGGTGCGGGACCTACAGGTTGAAGTCGCGCTTGGCGGCCATCTTCGACGACAGGCCGTGCAGCTCCACGAAGCCGCGGGCCAGGGTCTGGTCGAAGGTGTCGCCCTCGTCGTAGGTGGCCAGGTTGAAGTCGTACAGCGACGAGTTCGAGCGGCGGCCGTTGACGTTGCAGTTGCCGGCGTGCATGGTCATGCGGATGTCGCCGGAAACGCCCTTCTGGGACTCCTCGATGAAGGTGTCCAGCGCGCGCTTGAGCGGGGAGAACCACAGGCCGTCGTAGACCAGCTCGGACCACTTGGCCTCGACGCCGCGCTTGTAGCGGGCCAGCTCGCGCTCGACGGTGACGTCCTCCATGGCGGCGTGGGCGGTCATGAGGGCGATGGCGCCCGGCGCCTCGTAGATCTCGCGGGACTTGATGCCGACAAGACGGTCCTCGACCATGTCCAGGCGACCGATGCCCTGGGCGCCGGCGCGGCGGTTCATCTCCTCGACGGCCTCCAGCATGGTGACCGGCTTGCCGTCGATGGCGACCGGCTTGCCGTCCTCGAAGGAGATGATGACCTCGTCCGGGGAGTTGAAGTTGAGGGTCGGGTCCTCGGTGTAGGCGTAGACGTCCTTCGTCGGGGCGTTCCACAGGTCCTCGAGGTAACCGGTCTCAATCGCGCGGCCCCACAGGTTCTGGTCGATGGAGAACGGCGACGACTTCGACTGCTCGATCGGGATGTCGTTCTTCTCGGCGAAGGCGATGGCCTTGTCGCGGGTCCAGGCGTAGTCGCGGGCCGGGGCGATGATCTTCAGGTCCGGGGCGGTGTTGGAGAAGCCGACCTCGAAGCGGACCTGGTCGTTGCCCTTGCCGGTGCAGCCGTGGGCGACGTGGGTGCCGCCGTGGTCCTTCGCGGCCTGCGCCATGTGCTTGACGATCAGCGGGCGCGACAGCGCCGAGACCAGCGGGTACTGCTTCATGTACAGGGCGTTGGCCTTGATGGCCGGCAGGCAGTACTCTTCGGCGAACTCGTCACGGGCGTCGACGATGACGGACTCGACGGCGCCGGCGTCCAGCGCGCGCTGGCGGATGGACTCCATGTCCTCGCCGCCCTGTCCCACGTCGATGGACACGGCGACGACCTCGGCGCCGGTCTCCTGCTTCATCCACTCGATGGCGACGGTGGTGTCCAGGCCGCCGGAGTAGGCGAGAATGACCCGATCAGTCATGTGGGTTCGCTCCTTCTTGAGGGGTGTTGATTGTCGTTGATGTTACTGCCCGGCGTCGCCGGACAAACGCCGGGCCAGGTCCGCCCCCGTGAGGGGCTCCCGGGCCAGGCAGAAGATGGTGTCGTCGCCGGCGATCGTGCCGGCGATGTCGGGCAGGCCCGCGCGGTCGATGACGCTGGCCAGGTACTGCGCCGCACCGGGCGGGGTGCGCAGGACCGCGATGGTCCCGGAGTGGTCGGCGGCCACCAGCAGCTCGTCGAGGACGCGCCGCATGCGCGCCACCGCTCCCCTGCTCGCCGCGACGCCGTCGGAGTCGCCCTCCAGCACGTACCGGGCGGCGCCCGACCCGTCCTCGCGGACCTTGCGGGCTCCGAGCTCGTCGAGGTCCCGGGACAGCGTCGCCTGGGCGATGTCGATGCCCTCCGCCGCCAGCAGAGCCGCGAGCTCCATCTGGCTGGAGATCCGCCGCCGCTGCAGCAGGTCCGCGATGCGGGCCTGCCGTGCGGTGCGGGAACCGGGGATGGTCATGATTCCTACGCTTCCCCGCCGCCGGTGTTGCGCTCCAGCAGCCACGTCAGCAGCGCCTTCTGGGCGTGCATGCGGTTCTCCGCCTCGTCGAAGACGACGGACGCGGGCCCGTCGATGACGTCGGCGGTGACCTCGTTGCCTCGGTAGGCGGGCAAGCAGTGCAGGAAAATCGCGCCATCAGCGGCCTTGGCCATGAGCTCGGCGTTGACCTGGTACGGCAGGAAGGGGGTGCGGCGGTCGAGGCCGTCGCTTTCCTGGCCCATCGACACCCAGGTGTCGGTGAGCACGATCTGCGCGCCGGCGATCGCCTCGTCGACGTCCGCCGTCACGGCGACGGTGGCGCCGGTGTCCTCGGCGACCTTCCGCGCGCGGTCGACGAACCGGGCTTCCGGCTGGAATCCTTCCGGGGCGCAGATGGTCACGTCGAGGCCGGCCGTCGCAAAGCCCACGAGGTACGAGTTGGCCATGTTGTTGGCGCCGTCGCCGAAGTAGACCGCCTTGCGCCCGGCCAGCCCCGCCTGCCCCTGGTCGGGGCACAGGTTCTCGATGATCGTCTGCAGGTCCGCGAGGATCTGGCAGGGGTGGAACTCGTCGGACAGGGCATTGACCACCGGCACGGTGGCGGTTTCGGTCATCGCCTCGAGCCCGGACTGCGCGTAGGTGCGCCACACGATCGCCGAGACGAAGCGCGACAGCACCGCGGCGGTGTCCTGCAGCGTCTCGCCCTTGCCCATCTGGGACGCGCCGGAATCGACGACGATGGCGTTGCCGCCCAGCGCCGCGATGCCCGCGTCGAACGAGAACCGGGTGCGCGTCGACGTCTTGTCGAACAGCACGGCCACGGACTGCGGGCCCTCCAGCGGGCGCGCCGAGTACGGGTCGGCCTTGAGCTTCGCGGCCAGCGCCAGGACCTCGGCCTGTTCGGCGCGGGTCAGGTCGTCGTCCGCGAGGAAGTGTCGGGTGGTCACGGTGGTCACGGCTCCTTTCTTCTTGTCTGCTTTGCGACGGCCGCCGGTGCGGCTC
>NZ_DURI01000070.1 GCF_012837295.1 Corynebacterium sp.
GAACGCCTCGCCGAAGGGCTCGACCCCGTCCGCCCCTGCGACGGACTCCAGCAGCGCCCGCGCGGCGGCCGGCTCGGGAGTCCCGATCTCGATGGTGAAAGTCATGCCTGCGCAACCTCTTCCGGTTCGATCGCCTTGTAGCCGACGTTGCGCACGGTCGCGATCAGCCCTTCGTGCCGGTGGCCGAGTTTCGCGCGCAAACGCCGGACGTGGACGTCCACGGTACGGGTTCCGCCGTAGTAGTCGTATCCCCACACGTCCTGGAGCAGTTGTTCGCGGGTGAACACGCGGCCGGCGTTGCGGGTGAGGAACCGGAGAAGCTCGAATTCCTTGAACGTCAGATCCATGGGGGTGCCGCCCAGGCGGGCGGTGTACGTGTGCTCGTCGACGACCAGATCGCCGAGGACCAACACGGGGCTCTCCTCCGGTTCCGTGACCGGCACCGGGCGGCGCGACAGGAGCAGGCGCAGGCGGGCGTCGATCTCGGCCGGGGTGGCGCCCGGCAGCAGGAAATCGTCGATGGCCCACGACCCGTCGATGGCGATCAGCGCGGTGTCCGCCGCCAGCACTGCCACGGGCAGATCCGGGTTGGCGCCCGCGATGTGGCGGCACAGCTCGCGGGCGGCCAGCAGGTTCGGGCCGGTGGCGTCGATGATCGCCACGGTCACATCCTCCAGCAGCGTCGCCGACGCCTCGGTGGCGGGCAGCCGGATGATGTCGTGGTTGAGCAACCCGATGTTGGGCACGCGTTCCCGAACCTGAGGGTCGTTGCTGACGATGGCCAGGCGCACGGGCGCACACTCCGCTTCTTCGGGGTCGTTTACCCGGTCGATCTTAATAGGCCTTGATCTGAGGACGGGCACCGATGCGGTACTAATGGGGGGTGAGCATTTCCCGCCCGGTCAAACGCATTTCCGCCGCCGTCGGCGCCATCGCGCTGTTGGCCGTCGGCGCGGATCTCGGCCTGGCCATTCATGCGGAACGCAATTTGGCCAACCGGATCCGCGAAGAGATGAACCTGCCGGCCGACCCGTACGTCAGTCTGGGCGGCGTTGCGTACTCGTCCTCGTTTTTCACCGGCCAGTGGAGCTCCATCCAGGTCCGCGCCCGCGACCTGGAGATCGAGGGTTTCGGCCTGGTGTCCGTCGAGTCGGGGGCCGTCGACGTCGAGGTCCCGAAGTCGTCGGTGTGGTCGGGCGACTTCGATTCCGCGTTCACCGAGCGCTACCACACCAAACTGCAGCTCGACGGCCTGTCGCTGGGCCGGCAGTTCGGTTTCACGGACCTGGCCATCCAGAATCACGAGGACATCTCCCCCGCCGGCGGCTGGGAAACCCAGGCGATCTTCGAGGCCACTCCCCCGGGCTGGTCCGCCCCCGCGGAGGTCGTCGTCAAGCTGCGGATCCTCGACGGAGACGCGAAGTTCATTCCCGTGGAGGTCCTCTCCGGGCCGGCGGACGCGGAGTCCGAGGACGTCCTCCGGGGCGACGAGCTTTCCGACGACGCCGCCGCGGAGATTCTCCCGGCCTTCGAACTGGTCCTGACGGGCGCCGAACTGCCGCTGCGCCAGCGCCCGAC
>NZ_DURI01000071.1 GCF_012837295.1 Corynebacterium sp.
GCCCGGGTCGGGCAGGCCGGCCGCGGCGAGGACCTCGCCGGAGCCCGGGCCGACGACCGAGAGCATCGCCAGATCGGCGTGCTCGACGGTGACGTCGGAGCGGAAGATCATCATGGTCAGGAACCGGTGCAGGGACTCCGCGCCGAGCGGGGAGACGTCGAGAAGCACCGAATCGCCGAGGACCGAGACGCCCATGTGGTGCAGGATGCGCCCCTGCGGATCCAGGTCGAGAGCCTCCGAGGCGAAGCCCGGCACGGCGTCGTCGAGCTTCTGCGAGAACAGGGTGTTCAGCCACTCGAGGCGGTCGGGGCCGGAAATCCGCAGCACCCGCCGGTGGGAACGGTCGACCAGCGCGGCGGAATCCACCATGGCGCGCTGTTCGACCAGGGGGGAGCCATAATGCCACGCGACGCCCGCGCGGCCACCGGGATCCCTCTCCGGGACGGCGACCGCCCCTGAAACGTGTTGGACGATCGGACTCAACTCATCGAAGGCCACGCTCGCCATGGTAACGCGACCGCCGGGGAATAAGCTATGGGGCATGACAGCCCCCCAGCACGACATCATCCTCGTCGACGTCCTCTCGGAAGACGCGCCCCGTATCGCGGACGCCTCCGAACCCTTCCTCTACCCGGACGACCTCGGCGCGGTGCGCGGCGACGGGGTCTTCGAAACGCTGCTGGTCAGGGATGGCCACGCCTGCAACGTGGCGCGCCACGAAAACCGATTCCTGTCCTCGGCCGAGATGCTCCAGCTGCCCGCCCCGGACCTGGACCGCTGGCGCGCGGCATCGGGGTTGGCGGTCGACGAATGGAACTCCCGGGCGCTCGACCGCGCCGCTTCCGACGGCGCGTCGGCCGACGGATCGGTCACCCACCGCGATGCCTCCATGCGCTGGGTGTACTCCCGGGGCCGCGAATCCACCGGCCTGCCCACCGGCTACATCATGATCACCCCGGCCGCCGGCGCCGCCGACGCCCGCGAACGCGGCGTGCGGGCGATGCTCGCCGAGCGTGGCTTCGAGCTCGACCTGGGCAACCGCGCGCCGTGGGCGCTCATCGGAGCCAAGACGCTGTCCTACGCCGCCAACATGGCCGCGCTGCGGTACGCGAAGGAGAACGGCTTCGACGACGTCATCTTCACCTCGTCGGAGGGCAACCTCCTGGAGGGGCCGACGTCGACGATCATCCTGGTGCGCGGCCGTCAGCTGCTCACCCCGAACCCCGGCGAAGGCGTGCTGCCCGGCACCACCCAGGCCGCGCTGTTCGACCTTGCCGCGGAAAAGGGCTGGGAGTGCGTCCCCGCGCAGCTGACCCCCGAGGATCTCCGCACCGCCGACGCCGTGTGGCTGGTGTCCTCCGTGCGCATCGCCGTGCGCGTGACCTCGCTGGACGGCGAAGAGCTCCCGTCACCCGGCGTCGCAGCGGAGGCCGAGTTCGGGGAGCTCTGCGAGCAGGCGCTCGCGCGATAGGCGGGGACGCGCTATCCGGCCCAGCGCTTCAGCTGGGCGGACATGCGCGGGAAGAAGTCGTCGCCGCGCAGGCGCTCGTCGACCCACCCGAGGTCGTTGTTCGGCATCAGGCCGTACAGGCGCTTGCCCGGGCCGAGGGACGCCGGCCCGGTGGCGGTGACCATGGTCGACGCCGCCTGCACCTCCCACGCGCGCTCGGTGACGGGCTTGCCGTAGTAGATCTCCACCACGCCGGTCGAGTGCGTGCACAGGAACTCGATCTCGTCGTCGTCGTTGATGCGCCAGAAGCCGGTCTCGCGCAGGTCGGGGCCGATGACGTTGTCGTCCTCGTCGATCTTCCAGAACCGCGACTCGTAGCTGAGGTAGTTCTCGCCGTCGTGGCTGAAGATGATCTGCTGGCCGAAGCGGTACTGGCCGTCGACGACGGTGTCCGCCTGGCCCTCGCCGCGCCACACGCCGACCAGCGGCAGCAGCGCCAGCAGTCCGTCGTGCAGGTTGGGGCCGTGGCGCAGGTTCGCCGTGTCGTCGGCGACGGGGAGTCCGGGCAGGTCCGTGATGTTGCGCCCGCCGGTGGACTCGGACTGCTGCGCGGCCCGGTCGATGGCCTCGTTGCCGTCGAGGCGGCGGGGAACGTCGCCCGTGGTGTCGTTGGTGTCGTTCATGCCACCGACACTACTGGGAAGCGTCGTCGCCCCGGGCCGTCTCCCCGCCCAGTTCCGGTTCGGGCGTGGCCACCGGCAGGAAATCCTCCGGGGACACCAGGCGGTACAGTTCGTCGCCCTCGATGAAGATCGACCCGCCCGAGACGTAGATGCGGGTCGGGCGCTGGCGCAGCGGCAGTTCGGCGCCCGTCAGGACCAGTTCGAAGGCCGGGAGAATCTCCGCGGTGGCGTCGTCGGAAAGCTCGTCGCCCCGGAGGACGTCCTCGGACTCCGCGTCCGCCGGCCCGGAGAGGACCTCCACGGGAATGAACTTCGCGTCTCCGTCGAGGATCCGCAGCTTGAC
>NZ_DURI01000072.1 GCF_012837295.1 Corynebacterium sp.
ACGCCCCGCCGGCGAGGATCACGACGGCGGCCGCCGCGGCCGCCGGGGCGGACCACATCCGCGTGCCCCGCCCGGGAAATCGGAGCACCGTCGCGGATTCGCCGCCGCCCGTTGCCGAGTGATGGTCTTTCCAGTGGTCGTGGACGGACGGCGGAGGGGCATCGTCGCAAAGCAATGAGGAAGCGAGGTACTCCAGCGAGGCGTCGTCCACCCGCCCGCGCGGGGTGCAGGATCCGGGGCGGGTCATCGGGCGACCTCCGATTCGAGACGGCGCAGCTGGCGGCGCAGGGTGGCGCGGGCGCGGGCGCGGCGGGACTTGACGGTGCCCTCGGGGATGCCCAGGCGGCGGGCGACGTCGGCCAGCGGCCAGCCCATGACGTCGACCTCGACGATGACGTCGCGCTGCTCGGCGGGCAGGCGAGACATCGCCTGGCGCATGACCACGCTCAGCGACGGGTCGCCGACGTGCGGTTCGATCCGGCCCGGGGTGGCGCGCTCGTCGACGACGCCGTCGGGCGGGCCATGGCGGCCGCGCATCCGGTCGTGGCAGCTGTTGACCACGATCTTGTGCAGCCACGTCGCCACCGACGAATCGCGGCGGAACGACGGTGCGCTGCGCAGGGCCTTGACCAGACCCTCCTGCATTGCGTCGGCGGCGTCGGATTCGGTGCGCGAGTGGCGTTTCGCCGTCCACCACAACTGCCGTTCGTGCCTGTCGACGAGCGCCGGAAACGCCCGGGCGTCGCCCGCGAGATGCGCGGCGAGCAGCTCAAGATCGCCGCGATCATCCGGCGGAGCGCCGTCCCCCGGCTCATCCGCGGCTTTGCCCATGCTCCTGCGGTCGACCAACGCCGTCGGCGCGGTGACCCTCCCCCCGAAGTTCACGCGCCCATCCCACCACGGGCGGGGCGGGCGCGCCATTCGGGCGAGATGGCCGCGGTCCCGCTACCGCGCGGCCGTGACCTCCGCGATGGAGGCGGCCTGCGGCATCGGCAGCTCGGTGACCCAGATCAGCAGGTGGCGGGCCTTGCCGGCGTCGTCGAGCTCGATGGTCGTCTCGCCCTCTCCCAGCCGGCCCTGGCCGAGCACCGTCGTGTCGGCGAGATCGCCCGTGCCGGCGTCCGCGACATCGGCGGGGATGGACCGGATCTCGACCATCGCGCCAGGGGAGCCGGTGATCTTCACGGTGCCGGCCTCGGCGTCGACGCCGAAGACGAGCACGAGTCCGATGCCCGGCTTCAGGGCGTCGGGGCCGGTGCCCAGCTGCGCGTTGTACACCGACGTCGTCCAGGCGGTCTCCCCGTCGCCGTCGATGGCGAGCGCGGCGCCCTCCGGGTCGTCGGGACCGGCGATCGGGTTGGCGTTCGTGGTCTGCCACTCCCGGGCATCGGCGATGCGGATCGGCCCGCTCGGCAGCGCCTGCTCGGCGGCCTCGGGACCTCGGCGCACCGAATCCGGCGTCAGCGGCGAGTCGTCGGCGCGGTTGAACCAGGCGAACACGGCCGCGAGGATCAGCGCGAGCACCAGCACGAAGCCGACGACGATCGCGCCGGAGCCCCACAGCTTGCCGCGCGTCGTCGACGTGACCTGCCGCAGCCGCTTGGGCGTCGCCGGCGCGTCCACGTGTTCGGCGATGACCTGCAGCTGGCCCGAATCCGGGCCGAGCGCGGCCTCCCGCAGCTTCTTCGCCAGCACCAGGCCTCGGTTGCGGTTGGCACCGTCGGTGTCGGCGCCGGAGGCCGAGTCGGCGTCGCTTTCCGACGCCCCGGCCACGCCACGATCACCGTCGTTCGCGGGAGCGGCGGCGAGGTCGCGGGAGGCGTCGTCGAGGATGCCGATGATGTCGGCGGGCACGTGGCGGCAGCCGTCGAGAAGCGACGACAGGGCGCGGCACGCGACCTCGAGATCGCCGTCCTCCGTGGCCGCGGGCAGCGGCGCCGGGAAGGCCAGCGACACCCGGCCGTCGACGCTGACGCGCAGGCGGTCGAGATCGTCGGCGCCCAGGACGGCGCCCTTGGCGTGGGCGCGGCCCGCGGCCTCCGCCAGATCGGCGACGGCGAACGCGGCGGCGTCGGCGTTGGTGCCCTCCCCCACCGCGGACAGCGGGACGCCCGGCACCCAATCGGCGGCGACGATGACGTCGGTGCGGCCCAGATGCACGGCGCGGATCCGCGCCAGCCCCGGACCTTCCGCGCGACGCAGCGCCTTCGCGCCCTCCGCGATCTTCACGGCGGCGCCCGGCGCCGTGTAACCGACGTGCGGTGCGACGAGGGTGTCGACGAACGTCAGGGCGACTTCGTCGTGAAGCTTCTTGCCCGCGTCGTCGACGCGGACCGGGCCCGAACGATCGACCGCGCGCCAGAAGCGCACGCCCGGGCGGGACCCCTCCTCCGACAGCAGGCGGTACCGGCCGCCGAAGACCATCTCGCCGGGGACGAAGCGCGTCGGGCGCGAGGCCTCCGACGGCATCGGCGGCAGCATCGGCGAGGCGGTGAAGCCCTCCGAGGCCATTGCCGCGTTCTCGCCCGCGGCCGCGGCAGGACCGCCCACGACGGCGCCCGCGATGGCGGCGTCCGCGTCATTCGCGTCGAGCTCGTCGGCGTCCGCCGGCTTCGGCGCGAACCGGCGCAGACCCGGGATGCGGCCCAGGAAACCGCCCAGGGTGCGGACCTCGGGCAGCGGCGACCGAGACAGCACGACGCCGGTGACGATGAGGAACAGCACGCCCGAGAAGCCCACGCGCAGCATCGCGCCGATCGAGCCGAGGGTGTCCAGCGGGGCGCCGATGACGAAGGAATCGAAGGCCATGGCCACCGCGATGCCGACCAGCGCGGAACCCAGCGCCCAGACGCACGTCTTCAGCACTTCCCCGCCGCGCAGATTGCCCAGCGTCCGCCGCAGGAGCCACGCGCCGATGATCGCGCCGGCGACGAAACCGAAGCCGTTCGCCGCGCCCAGCAGGACGACGACGAGCTCCGTGCGGGAGGCCAGCAGCGGCGCCATCATCGACAGCGCCACCTTGACCACCGTGATGCCGAAGATGATGAACGTCGGCGTCCACGCCTCCTCGCGGGCGTAGAATACGCGCAGATGCAGCAGCACGAGCGCGTACGGGATGAGCGTGAACGCCGAGAAGGACAGCGTCCAGCCGAGGATGTCCGCGGTCTCCTTCGGGAAGAGCCCGTAGGCGAACAGCGCGTTGGCGATGGGCACGCCGAAGGCCGTGAAAAACACGACGATCGGGATCAGCGCGATCATGGTCAGGCGCGTGCCCACCGACAGGTCGCGGACGACGGCCTTGTCGTCGCCGTCGGCGGCGTTGCGGGACAGGCGCGGCATGATCGCCGTCAGCAGGGTGACGCCGATGATGCCGTAGGGCACCTGCAGCAGCAGCCACGCCTGCTGGTACACCGTCGGCGCGGCGGCGTCGGCGGCCGACGCGATGCGGGTGGTGATGATGTAGCCGGCCTGCGAAATGGCCACGTACGCCACGATCGCGATGCCCATTCCGCCGAACTGCTTGATGCGGTCGTCGATGCCCCACAGCGGGCGCAGATCGATGCCCAGGCGACGCAGCGGAGGGATCATGATCAGCGCCTGGATGACCACGCCCAGCGTCGTGCCGACGCCCAGCAACAGGATGTGCGGGTCGGTGATGGTGCCCGGGTGGTCGGACGGGAGGACGCCGGGGAGCAGCCAGTAGAGCAGGAGCGTCGCGATGGCCACCACGTTGTTGGCCACCGGCGCCCAGGCCCCCGGTTTGAACACCCCCTTGGTGTTCAATACCGCCATGAGCAGCGAAAACACGCCGTAGAAGACGATCTGCGGCAATAACAGGAACGCGAATGACGTCGATAGCGGGACGTTGACCTTGCCGTCTGCGTCGAGGCTGACCCGCGTCAGGAACGGGGCCGCGACGACCGCGAGGACGGTGACGGTGCCCAGCAGGGTCAGCGACAGCGTCAGCAGGCGGCGGACGAAGGCGGCGCCGCCGTCGGCGTCCTCCTTCTGGGCTCGCACCAGCACCGGCACCACCAGCGAGGTGAGCACCGCGCCGAGGACGATCTCGGTGATCAGGTTCGGCAGCGTGTTGGCGACGTTGAACGCCGACGCGACCGCCGGGCCGAGCGTGATGCCGATCAGCGCGTTGCGCGCGAAACCCGTGATCCGGGAGATCAGCGTGGCGATGGCCATTGAGCCGGTGGAGCGCACGACGTCGGCGTCGCTCGCCTTCCCGGTCTCGGCGGACTTGCCCGCCTCGGCGACGGCCACGGCGCCGGATCCCGTTGCCGTAGCCGCCGCCAGAGCGGACCCGGCCGCCCTCGAGGCGGCGGGTCCGGTCCGCGTCGTCGGCGGCTGATGGAGATTCGGCGCCTGCTCCTCGCGTCGCGCCGCGGGAGCGGTGC
>NZ_DURI01000073.1 GCF_012837295.1 Corynebacterium sp.
ACGGCGCCGGCGTCACCCTCGTCGGGTGGCTCATGCGCATGGGCTTCCTGGTCACCAGCCCCGCCATCGGCGTCGCGGCCACCGGCGTCGGCCTCCAGGTCGCGCTGGGGCTGCTCGTCGTCCTCGGTGCCGTTGCGGCGGCGTGCTCGCCGGCGCTGAAGGTCCGCGCCGGGGTTTAAGCAATCGGCGTCGAACGGCGGTGCGGACGCGGGGTCACCCGCGGTCCGGTGAATCCGGTCGCCCGTCTAGATTTCCGAAGGGACGAGGCGCACACATCGCTCCTCGATGGATACCTGGAGAATGCGGAAAATGGCCATCAAGATCAACGCGGTTTTCATCGCTGATGACTCATACGTGTGTGAGATCCGTTCGGAGAAGGGCTACCGGCTGCGCGTCACCGGAAACATCGCCGACGGGATCCAAGAGGTGTGGGGGGATGCTGCGCTTACGGAGAACAAGGCACTGATTGCATTGGCGGTGGCATTCGCCGAGTTTTCGGAGGCGGCGAGGGGAGGCACCGACGCGAGCAGGGAAATCGCCTTCCCCGACGCTGCCGACGTGGAAGCTCCGGACATGTCCGACCTCGAGGTGGAGATGCCCGACGACGATGCTGCCACCCGTGTGGAGAAGCAGCGGGCCAACGCCGAAAAGATGGCGAAAAGCGTGGTTTCCGACATCACGACCTTGACCCGATTCATTGATCGCCTCGGCGACGAGGAGCGGCTCGGCTGGTGCTCCGCGTGCGTGGGCCGTCACGTCCATCGGAAGGTCGATGGCCGCGCGCGGACCGCGCAGGTGTGGCTTTGCGACGACTGCGGGAGCCCGACCACTCTCTGCTCGGTGCCCCGTTGCGACAACATGGCGGTGCGTCGGCTTCAGCGGAAGATGCCGGCACCTCCGCTGTGCGCCGAACATCGCCACGACATTTTCGGTTTCGAAGCGGCGCACGCGACCGTCGGCGACCTGGCAGACTATGGCGAATTGCTCGTTTACGCGAAGAAAAACGTCGCACGCACCTCGAAAGTGGCCGCGGGAGGCGTCGTCGGAGCCGGTGCGCTCGCGGCGGCCGCCTTCGTGGCGGCACCGGCCGTCGGAGGGTTGATCGGCGTGCACCTGTTCGGTTACTCGGGTGCGGCGGCGACGAATGCAGGTCTGGCGTGGCTGGGTGGTGGTGCTCTGGCCGCGGGCGGAAAGGGGATGGCCGGCGGGGCGATGATGGTGGCGATGGGAGGCGCGGCCATAGGTGGTGCCCAGGGCGCGGGGATCGTAGGTGCATACGTGAAGGAGGACGAGTCCTTCGAGATCGAGAAACTCCGCGACGGCGCGGGGCCGAACGTCGTCATCGCCCGGGGGTTCACCACCGAGGGCACCGACGACTGGCTGGAGCCGGTGCTTGTGGCGGAGAAACTCTACGGCGACCCGTCCATCTACCTCGTCCGCTGGGGAAGCAAGGAACTGAAGTCGCTCGCCGATGCTGTGCAAACGTCCGGGGCTACGCAGGCGTCGATCCGTTTCGCGAAAAAGTCGGCAATGCGGGCGATGAAGACCGCACCCTCGAAGCTGAATCCCGCCGGAATTGTCACGGGTGCGGCGAGCTTGGCCGCCAATCCGTGGTCGGTCGCCGTGAGCAGGGCAGAGAAGACCGGGGAGGTTCTTGCACAGCTGCTGGCGAAGGTCGACGAAGGTCGATTTGTTCTGGTGGGCCACAGTCTCGGAGCTCGAGTGATGATTTCCGCCGCGGAGTCGCTGGGATCAGAAGGAAAACCCCCGATCATCGACGAAATGAGGCTTTTCGGCGCAGCGAATAGCCGCCGCGATGACTGGTCGGTGCTGGCACGGGGAGTCGAGCGAAAGATCCACAACTATCACTCGGCGGCGGATCAGATCCTCAAGTATCTGTACCGGGCCGTCCAGATCGGAGCTACGCCAGTGGGACTGACGGGGTTCGGAGCGGCGGAGGAGAAAATCGTCGATCATGACCTGACAGGCGAGGTCAAGAGTCATTCGTCCTACTACGGGGCGGTCTTGTCGGGTTCGTGACTCCCGCAGGGACGCGGACGGCCGACCCCAGTGCACGGGGCCGGCCGTCGGTGGTCGGGGAGCGGAGCATCCCGCTCGAGATGTCTCTACGCGGACTGCGCCTCGGCGAAGCCCATGTCGGCCAGCAGTGCGCGGACGTGGCGCTCGACGTCGTCGGCGATGGTGCGGACCTGCTCGATGGAGGCACCCTCCGGGTCGGCGATGTCCCACTCGACGTAACGGTCGCCGGGAATGTCGGGCCGCTTGTCGACGCCCATGAGCACCACGACGTCGGAGC
>NZ_DURI01000074.1 GCF_012837295.1 Corynebacterium sp.
GTTCGAGGGCTTCCTCACCTACGGCGGCATGTCCGTCCGCGAGATGGAGGCCATCACCGTCGGCCTGGACGAGACCATGGACGAGGACATGATCAACCAGGGCCCGCAGTTCATCGAGTACATGGTCTCGGAGCTCGACCGCCGCAACATCCCGGTGATCACCCCGGCCGGTGGCCTCGGCGCCCACGTCGATGCCATGCGCTTCGTCGATCACATTCCGCAGCCGGAATACCCGGCCGGCGCCCTGGCCGCCGCCCTGTACCTGGTCTCGGGCGTGCGCGGCATGGAGCGCGGCACGATGTCCGAGCAGCGCGACGCCGAGGGCAATGAGCCTTTGGCGGACATGGAGCTCGTGCGCCTGGCCATGCCGCGACGCGTGTTCACCCTGTCGCAGGTCAACTACGTCATCGATCGCCTGGACTGGCTGTACCAGAACCGCCGCATGATCGGCGGCATGGAATGGGAGGAGGAGCCGGAGATCCTCCGCTTCTTCTACGGCCGCCTGCGCCCGAAGTCCGACTGGGTCACCCCGCTGGTGGCCAAGTTCCGCGAGGACTTCGGCGACTCGCTGTAGGGGAGGGATCGACGGTGCCGCGCCGAAATGTGCGGCGCTGAGCCACGCGCCGCCGATCCGGCGCTGAGCCGCAGCCGGGAGATGCTCCTCCCGGCTGCGGCTCCTTCGATTGCGCGCCGATTTCATGTCCGATAGACAGACTGGTCTGGATGGTGCTAGAAATACCGCATGCATCCCACCGTTCGTGACCTGCTGACCTTCCCCGACCCGGTCAACGGCATCGCCGCCCGTTGCACCGCCGCCCTCGTTTTCGCGCTCGGCGCGGCGTCGCTGGCCGCGAACGTCGTCGCCATGTCGGGGCCGACTGCGTCGGTGAGTGGCGGCGATTCGGAGGTGGTGGCGCTGGCCTTGGCGGTCGCGATGTTCGTGGGCTTCGTGCTGCGGGTGATCTCGGGGCCGAAGCTCTCGCCGTTCGGGCGCCTGTCCGTCCATGTCCTGGCCCCACGGTTCGGCGACCCTCGGCTGACGTCGGCCGCACCGAAGCGTTTCGCGCAGGGCATCGGCGTCGCGTTCTCCGGTGCGATTCTCATCGCGGTCGCTCTCGGCGCTCACGGTGTCGCCGCCGGAATCCTCGCCGTCTTCCTCGTCGCGGTCGGGCTGGAGGCCTTCGCCGGTTTCTGCCTCGGTTGCCGCATTTACGCCTCGCTGCAGAACGCTGGCGTCATCGCGGAAGATTCGTGCGCCGAGTGCGCGGACATTTGGTCGCGGACTCCCGCGGTAAAGCACTGAGTCACGTACGGCACCGATGTGCGCGGGTTCGAGCCACGCACCACTGATCAAGCGCTGAGCCGCAGCCGGGGATTCGTCCTCCGGGCTGCGGCTCTGGCCATTGCGCGGCCGTAGCACCCGAGAACCTCGCCGACGAAGCGGTCGCGGCCGCAGCGCACCGCACTGGCGCGGGCTGCTTCGGACATCGCGCGGCGGAGGGGACCGTCGCAAAGCAAAGCCGTTGTGGCGGTGCGAAAGTCGCTCTCCGACACGTACCGGTGACCGTTCGAGCCGTCGACGACGACGCCGCGGAACGCCTCGTCGTCGGGCGTGATCGCCGGCAAGCCCGAGGCAAGCGCCTCGAGGCAGGTCAGGCCCTGGGTTTCGCTTCTCGACGACGTCATGAAGACATCGCCGAGCCGGTAGTACCGGGGGACCTCGTCGACCGGCACCGCGCCGATCATGTGCACGCGGGCGGAAACGCCGAGCCGCGCGGCGAGGGCGCTCAGCTCGGCGGCGGCCGGGCCGTCCCCGACGATGAGCCATTGCCACGGGGCATCGGTGATTTCGGCGAGGAGGCGCAGCGTTTCGGTGAGGTTCTTCTCGACTGCCAGGCGACCGACGGTGAGGACGACGGGGACGCCGGGTGACAGCCCGATGTCGGCGGCGAGGGTTGCGAGGCTCTCCCTTTCGTGGGGCTCCGTATCGTGGGGCTCCGTTTCACGGGAGGCGCTGACGCCGGGCCGCGGTGCAGCGGGGCGGAAGCGGTCGACGTCGACGCCGGTGCCGATCACCTCGACCGGGGCGTGGACGCCGTATCCGCGCAGCAAGTCGGCGACCTTGTTGGTCGGGGCGATGACGCGGTCCGTGCGGCCCAGTCGGTCGTTGGTGAATGCCCTGGTCATCGCGCGGCCCATGCGTCGGCTGGGGCAGAAATAGTGCGTGTAGTCCTCGTAGGACGTGTGATACGTGTGCACGTGGGCCACGGCCAGCCGACGCGCGATGGTCCGCGCCCACGTGAAGGTCGGGAACTCCGTGTGACTGTGCACGACGTCGGGGGCCCAATCGGTGATGTGGCGCAAAACCGTGCCGCTGACCGGGCGACCGATCCGGGCGTGCGGGTACACCGCGCCCGCCGGGATGGACGCAACCCCGTAGACGCGGCCGTCGAAAGTCGTGGACAGGTTCTCCGCGACGGTGAGCACGCGGACGTCGTGGCCCGCCGCCGCGAGGCCGTCGCGGAGATCGGTCACGGAACGGACGACGCCGTTGACGGTGGGGGACCAGCAATCGCTCAGCAGGAGAATGCGGAGGGGCCGTGCGCCGCCGGTGGCGCGGACGAGATGCATGCGTCGATTGTGGGGCAATCGGCGCCGGTTGTCGCGGCGAGTGGCAGTGCTTGCATGGTGAATGAAATTGCCCCGGGCATGCGAAAACCGGCGCATCCCGATTCCCGTCCGCAAGCGACAAGCCCCCGTGCGAGGACCATGGTCGCGAACGAGATCGCGGTGCGCCGGTCGCCCAGAAGGTAACCCCGTTCGCCCGATCCCGCGACCGGGGCGGCGTTCCGGGGGCCCGCCCACCCCCTGGCCGGGGGCGGGGCGGGGTTCCGGGCCGGATCTAGCAGTCGTAGTACATCTCGAACTCCTGCGGCGTCGGGCGCAGGCGGACGGGTTCGATTTCGTTTTCGTACTTGTAGGCGATGTACGTCTCGATGAGGTCCTCGGTGAACACGTCGCCCTCGAGCAGGAACTCGTGGTCGTTGCGCAGCGCCTCCAGCGCGGCCTCCAGGGAGGTCGGCGCCTGCGGGATGTCGGCGGCCTCCTCCGGGGGAAGCTCGTAGAGGTCCTTGTCCACGGGGGCATGGGGCTCGATGCGGTTCTTGATGCCGTCCAGGCCGGCCATCATCATCGCCGAGAACGCCAGGTAGGGGTTGCCCGACGGGTCCGGGGCGCGGAACTCGATGCGCTTGGCCTTCGGGTTGGAGCCGGTGATCGGGATGCGGACCGCAGCGGAGCGGTTGCGCTGCGAGTACACCAGGTTGATCGGGGCCTCGAAGCCCTTGACCAGGCGGTGGTAGGAGTTCAGGGTCGGATTGGTGAAGGCGAGCACCGCGCCGGCGTGCTTGAGGATGCCGCCGATGTAGAACCGGGCGATGTCGGACAGGCCCGCGTAGCCGGCCTCGTCGTGGAACAGCGGCTTGCCGTCCTTCCACAGCGACTGGTGGCAGTGCATGCCGGAGCCGTTGTCGCCGGACAGCGGCTTGGGCATGAAGGTGACGGACTTGTTGTTGCGCCAGGCCGTGGACTTGATGATGTACTTGAAGCTCTGGATGTCGTCGGCGGCGTGGAGCAGCGTGTTGAACTTGTAGTTGATCTCCTGCTGGCCGCCGGTGCCGACCTCGTGGTGGGCGCGCTCCAGGTCGAAGCCGGCCTGCTCCAGGTTGAGGCACATTTCGTCGCGCAGGTCCTGGTAGTGGTCGTACGGTGCGACGGGGAAGTAGCCGCCCTTCATGCGGGTCTTGTAGCCCAGGTTCGGCGTCCCGTCGGGGTTGTTCTCCTTGCCGCGGTTCCACCAGCCCTCGACGGAGTCGACCTCGTAGAAGCCGGCGTTCATCTCGGTGGAGTAGCGGACCTTGTCGAAGATGTAGAACTCCGCCTCGGCGCCGAAGAAGCAGGTGTCGGCGATGCCGGTGGACTGCAGGTACTCCTCGGCCTTGCGGGCGATGTTGCGCGGGTCGCGGGAGAACGGCTCCAGGGTGAAGGGGTCGTTGACGAAGAACTTGATGTTCAGCGTCTTGGCCTTGCGGAAGGGGTCGATCTTCGCGGTGGCCAGGTCGGGCAGCAGCGCCATGTCGGACTCGTCGATGGTGGTGAAGCCGCGCACCGAGGAGCCGTCGAAGGCCAGGCCTTCGGTCGCCGCAGCCTCGTCGAACGCGGAGGCCGGGATGGTGAAGTGCTGTTCGATGCCGGGGACGTCGGTGAAGCGGACGTCGACGAACTCGATGTTCTCATCCTGGATGTACTTGATGACCTGGTCGGGGGAGGTGAAGCCCACGGTGACTCCTCGATTGGACTGTCGGTGGATGTGCAAGTGCGTGTGCGGCGCCGGGACGTCCCGGCCCTCGCTATCTGACGAAAACGAAATTATGGGACCGAGGTTTCGCATCCCGTTCCTGCGTGTTTCGCGCATGTAACACCTGTTGTGAGCTGCGCCACTGTCATAACCGTGGTGTTTCGGGCCTACGATCGGACCATGCCCACGCTTTTCGACGCCCACCCGGATCCCCGACCCGACGCGGTCATCGCGCCGGGCGCGGTGTGGCTGCCGGGGTTCCTGGATCTGCGGCAGCAGGCGTGGCTGGCCGATCGTTTCCGCGAGTGGGCCGCCGGCCCCGTGCCCGCCCGCGCCGCCGCCATCCACGGCA
>NZ_DURI01000075.1 GCF_012837295.1 Corynebacterium sp.
GTCGCGGAACCGCTCGACGGGCCCTTCGCCACCGCCGCCCGGTCCGCGGCGGCCGAGGCAGGCGTCACGGTCGTCCTCGGCATGTTCCGCCCCGCCGACGTCGTCGAGCGCGACGGCAAGGAACTCCGGCGCGTGCACAACACGCTGCTGGCGACGGGGCCCGACGTCGACGCCCATTACGACAAGATCAGGCTTTTCGACGCCTTCGGTTTCCGCGAATCCGACACCGTCGCCCCGGGCTCCGATCTGGTCGTCATCGACGTGCCGGTGGGGTCCGCCGAGGTCCGCCGCACCGTCCGCGTCGGCTTGGCGACGTGCTTCGACATCCGTTTCCCGGAGCAGTTCGTTGAGCTGGCGCAGCGCGGCGCCGAGGTCATCGTCCTGCCGGCGTCGTGGAACGACGGCCCGGGCAAGGTGCGCCAGTGGGAGGCGCTCGTCGCCGCCCGCGCGCTGGACTCGACGTGCTTCATCGCCGCCGTCGACGCCGCCCGCCCCGGCGGCCCCGCGAAGGCCGGCAAGCCGGAGGGGCCCGTCGGCGTGGGCCACTCGATCCTGTCCAGCCCGGACGGCGACGTCATCGCCAAGGCCGGGTTCGCCCCGCAGCTGCTCATCGCGGACATCGACCTCGACGAGGTCGAGCGCATCCGCAAGTCCATCCCGGTGCTGGAAATCCGGAAGTAGCCGCTGGCTCCATCCAAACCACCCCGACCACGACGAACGCCCCGCACCGGAAGAACCGGTGCGGGGCGTCACTCGTCTGACGCGGCGCGCTTTACAGCGAGGCCTCGTAGATGCCCTTCACGGAATCGGCCATGGTGGCGTCGAACTCCTCGTCGGACTGCTGGGCCGACAGGCCCTCGGACAGCGCGCGGGAGAAGGAAGCGATCATGCCGGGCTGGCGGGAGAGGCGCTCGTTGGCCTCCTCGCGCGGGTAGCCACCGGAAAGGGCCACGACGCGCATGCACTTGGGGTGCTCGACCAGCGGGGTGTAGAAGCCATCCTCGGAGGGGATGGTCACCTTGATCATGACCTGCTCACCCTCGGGGAGGGCGTCCAGGTGCTTGATCAGCTCGTCGCGCAGGATGGCCTCGGCCTCGGCCTTGTCGGCGGCGTTGATGTCCACCTCGGGCTCGACGATCGGGACCAGGCCATGCGACAGGACCTGCTTGGCGAACTCGAACTGCTGCTCGACGTTCTCCTTGATGCCGGCCTCATTCGCCTCCGCGACGAAGGAACGCATCTTCGTGCCGAAGATGCCCTTGGCCACGCCACGCTCCAGGAGCTCGTCCAGGCCCGGGCACGGCTTCATCAGCTGCACGCCGTTGGCCTTGTCGGCCAGGCCCTTGTCGGTCTTCAGGAACGGGACGATGCCCTTCTTCTCCCACAGGTACTGCGCGGTGGGCATGCCGTCGATCTCGCGGTCCATGGTCTGCTCGAACAGGATCGCGCCGATGATGTGATCGGAGTTGAACGACGGGGACTTGATGATGCGCGTGCGCATCTCGTGGACCAGACCAAACATCTCGTCCTCGTTGGTCCACTGATCCTCGGTGACGCCGTACAGGCCGAGCGCCTTCGGGGTGGATCCACCGGACTGGTCGAGGGCGGCGATGAAGCCCTTGCCCTCGGTCATCTGCTTGGCCTGCTCCGGGTTAATGGCGTTCATGCGTGTCCTTTCGTCGGGAAGGGTGTTCGCTCCAAGCCTAGCCAAGGTCGGCCGGACCCGCTCCCCGTCATGCGGTGGTCTTGGCCACGGGGTCGTGGTGAATGAACCGGGGGTCGGCGCCCGCCCCGATCAGCCGCTCCCGCGTCGCGTCGATCATTTCCCCGCGACCCGCGATGAGCACGGTCTTTCCGGCCAATTCGCCGCCTCGATGCATTCGCGCCGCAACGTCCGCGGCCACCCCCAACCTGGGCATCGGCGCGGCGGGGTGTGCGCTGAACGGTCCCGGATTGGTCAGCGGTGCGTCGTTTCGCTTTTCGACGGCCGTGGTCACCGTCAGATTCGGCAGGTTCCGCGCAAGCTCGATCACCGTCCGGAGGTCGTACAGTTCGCCCGGTGTGCGGGCTCCCCAGATGAGGTGGATCGGCGGCGGTGTCGGCAGATCGGCGGCCTCCATGATCAGCGCCCGCAGGGGAGCGAGGCCGGTGCCGCCGGCGACCATGACCAGTTCCCGCGGCGCGGGTTCGGGGAGGTGGTGGCGACCGGTCGGCGGGGCGTCGTCAAGCGGAATGCGGTACCCGTCCAGGACCTGGCCGAGACTGCCGCGCGGGGTGCCGAAGGTCCACTCGTCGCCGGGGCGCGAGGCGACGACGAGCGGGCGCGACTCGGCGCCGCCGTCGACGATGCGGACGTGAAACTCCAGCAGCCCCTCCGGATTCGGCGGCAGGGCGGGGGAGTAGTCGCGCCAGATGCCCGGCGCCAGCGGCGAGCGGATGGGGATGTGCTGGCCGACGGTGAACGGGATCGGCTCGGGGCAGTGGACGCGGATGACGGCGATGTCGCGCGTGCGGCGCTGGACCTCCAGGACGCGGCCGGTGAACGTGGCGGGGCCGTCGGTGCGGGCATGGCGCTCGGGGGTGTCATGCCTGGGTCGGCGAGTGTGTTCCATGGTGTGCCAGATTTTCACGGCAACCTTGGGTGAGGATGAGAAAGGCCCGGGAAGACGTGGTTCATTGCCTGATTCGACACCCTCAGTGTGACGCGAATCACGATAATTGACAGGGTTGAGTGGAACAGACTCAACCCTGTGGCCGTTGCATGGTGTGAATGGCTACGATTGCGGACGATTCCGAAGTGGAGTTGAGCGCAACCGACTCATATATTGAAGACCCCACGAAAGGACAAGGACCATGTCGTTCACCCCGACCACCAAGACGAACGAGGCCCTGCAGGCGGCGCTGAAGTCCGCGTCCGCCGCGGGCAACCCCGACATCCGCCCCGGCCACCTGCTGGTGGCTCTGCTGGAGCAGGAGGACGGCATTGCCGCGCCGCTGCTCACCGCCGCGGGCGTTGAGCCGAAGGGCGTGCTGGCGCGGGCCCGCGAGCTCGTCGCGGGCTACCCAACCGCGCAGGGTTCCAACATGGCGAATCCGCAGTTCAACCGCGACGCGCTCAACGCGCTGACCGCGGCTGAGGAGCTCGCGGGCGAGCTCGGCGACGAGTACGTCTCCGCCGAGATCCTGCTCATCGGCATCGCGACCGGGCAGTCGGAGGCCGCGAAGTCGCTGCAGTCCGCCGGTGCGACGCCGGAGGCGCTGAAGGGCGCGCTGACGTCGGTGCGCGGCAACCGCCGCGTGACCACGGAGGACCCGGAGGAGCAGTACCAGGCGCTGGAGAAGTACGCCACGGACCTGACCGCCCGTGCCCGCGAGGGCAAGATCGACCCGGTCATCGGCCGTGACCAGGAGATCCGCCGCGTGGTGCAGGTGCTGTCGCGCCGCACGAAGAACAACCCGGTGCTCATCGGCGAGCCCGGCGTCGGAAAGACCGCGATCGTGGAGGGCCTGGCCCGCCGCATCGTCGCCGGCGACGTGCCGGAGTCGCTGAAGGGCAAGACCCTGATGAGCCTCGACCTGGGTTCGATGGTCGCCGGCGCGAAGTACCGCGGCGAGTTCGAGGAGCGCCTGAAGGCGGTGCTCGACGAGATCAAGGAATCCGACGGGCAGATCGTCACGTTCATCGACGAGATCCACACCATCGTCGGCGCCGGCGCGACCGGCGACGGATCGATGGACGCCGGCAACATGATCAAGCCGATGCTCGCCCGCGGAGAGCTGCGCCTGGTCGGTGCGACGACGCTGGACGAGTACCGCAAGTACATCGAAAAGGATGCGGCGCTGGAGCGCCGTTTCCAGCAGGTCTTCGTCGGCGAGCCGTCGGTGGAGGACACCATCGGCATCCTGCGCGGCCTGAAGGAGCGGTACGAGGTGCACCATGGCGTGCGCATCACCGACTCCGCGCTGGTCGCCGCAGCGACGCTGTCGGACCGCTACATCACGTCGCGGTTCCTGCCGGACAAGGCCATCGACCTGGTCGATGAGGCCGCGTCGCGCCTGCGCATGGAGATCGACTCCTCCCCGGAGGAGATCGATTCCGCCGAGCGCATCGTCCGTCGCCTGGAGATCGAGGAAATGGCGTTGGAGAAGGA
>NZ_DURI01000076.1 GCF_012837295.1 Corynebacterium sp.
CCGACCAGCAGCAGCAGCGCGGCGAACCACACCCACAGCGCCGGCGGGACCGTCTTCATCGAGCGGGTGTCGGCGGCGTCATCCTCGGCCGATTCGCCGTCGGCGGTCACCTCATCGGCGGCCACGTCGTCCGCGGAAATCGCGTCGGCCGGGGCCGCGTCGGTCGCTTCCGGGTTGGCGGGGTCGACCGCGTCGGTCGGCTCCTGGCCCCGCCCCAGCTCGGTGGGTTCGTCGGGCGTGCGGGGGTCGGCGTCGTCGCGTCGGGTCATGGCGCCCATTGTGCAGGGTGGGCCGGCTGAGGGGCGAACCGGGGCGTCGCCAAGCGAAAAAGGGCCGGCCCGAAGGCCGACCCGCACCGCACCCGCACCGCCCGGGCTACGCCTCCCGGGAGGGGGCGCCGCCCGTCGCGCCCGGCATGGGGGCGTCGGGGAGCACGGCCGTCTGCAGGGCCACCGACCGGGCGAGCCGGGCGTAGCGCAGCTCCTGCTCGCGGAAACGGATGTACGAGCTCACCGTGGTGAACACGAACGCCAGCACCAGCATGTACAGCAGCAGGTCCGTGCCGCGCGAAACGCCGACCCAGTTGGCCACCACCGTCAGATCGTCGGGGCGGACGATCGCCCACACGCACGCGGCGAGGAACAGCAGGAACCCCAGCTTCACGCCCGCCTTCGCCCGCGCCTTGCGGCGATTGGAGACGAAGTACCAGACCAGGGCGACCATCGCCGCCAGCAGAACAACCTGGATGATCGTCGCGGTCACGGCAGCCTCCTGGCGATGAGCGAGTCGGAGAGGATGTTGACGCCGTTGAACAGCGACTGCCCCTTCGACATGGAGTATTCGGTGTACAGGATGTCGACGGGCTGCTCGGCGACGCGCCAATCCAGCTCGTCCATGAGGTTGACGAACTCGGAGGCGTGGCTCATGCCGTTCATGCGCAGGTTCGTCTGCATGGCGACCGTGCGGTTGAACGCGCGCAGCCCGTTGTGCGCGTCGGTCAGCCCCAGCCGGCGGGTCTTCGGCGACAGTGCGACGACGGTCTTGAGCACGATGCGCTTGATCAGCGGCACCTGGTCGTCCTCGGACTTGGGGCGGCCGAAGCGCGTGCCGACGACGATGTCGACCGGCTCCGTCCGCAGCCGCCGCACCATGGCGACGACGTCCTTGACCTGGTGCTGGCCGTCGGCGTCGAAGGTGACGAAATACTCCGCACCGGCCTGCGCCCGCGCGTACTCGATGCCCGTCTGGATCGCCGCGCCCTGCCCGAGGTTCACCGGGTGGTTGACCAGATGCGCTCCGGCGGCGTGGATCTCGGCCGCCGACTCGTCACGGGAGCCGTCGTTGACGGCGACGATGTTGGGGAAGGTCTCCAGCGCGTTCTCGAGGACGCCGCGGATGACGGTGGCCTCGTTGAAGCAGGGGACTATGAGCCAGGTGTCCGCGAACTCGCCGGGGTGCGGGCGGTCCGCGGCGTTCCCGTCGCCGTTGGGGGCTGCAATGTGGTCCATGATGGGACTCATCGTAGCGGGTGACCGATCCTATCGGCGATGGCTCGCGCGGGGCGTCACCGGCGGCGGTGGAACAGTGCCCGGTAGGCGCGGCCGAGCAGCCCGGTGGGCAGGGCGCGGAACGCCGAGCGCGCGACGAAGTTGAACGCCGCCCGCGGCCGCGACACCAGGCCCAGCTCGACGAGGGTGGCCTGCATCCGCTTTTCGGCGGCCACGATGCCCTTCGACCGCCGCCGGTGGAGCATCCCGGTGGCGCGGAAGCGCGTCAGCGGCTCGGGCAGGTTCACGAACCGCGCACCGTCGGCGAGCAGCCGCGCCCACAGGTCGTAGTCCTCCATGTACGGCGCGTCGCGGTAGCCGCCGACCTTCTTCACGCGCGCGGTGCGGTACATGACGGACGGGTTGTTGATCGGCGAGTTCAGCCGCGCGTACTTCGCGATCGCATCGTGGCTTTCCGGCAGCGCCCGGATCCCGGTGATCTCGCCTCCGCGGTCGTCGTCGAATTCGGCCATCGCCGTGCCGATGACGTCGGGGGTCTCGCTTGGCTGGTTCTCGCTTGACGACGGCCCGGCCTCCCCGTCCGCGACCCGCAGCTGGGATTCGAAGCGCACCGGTTCGGCGATGTCGTCGGCGTCGAGCCGGGCGCACCATTCCTCGTCGATGAGCTCCAGGCCCGTCTGGGAGGCCGGGCCGGAACCGCGGTTCTCCGGCTGCGGCCGGTAGTCGAGCTCGGGGTGGTCGGCGGAGTGGCGTTCGATGACGGCGTCCAGGCCCGGGGTCAGCGGACCGTCGCCGACGAGCACGACCCGGCCCGCACGGACGGTCTGGGCCCACAGGGACTCCAGCGCCTCGTCGAGGTGGCGCTGGTCGACGCGGTGGTAGACGGTCATCAGCACCGCGAGATCGTCGCGGGTCTCGGGAACCTCGGGGGAGGTGCGGTCGGCGGTCACGCCTTCACCATATCCGCCGGTTCCTCCGGCACGACGGCCTTGAGCACCGCCAGGTGGAAGAGCACGCCGAGGGCCGGGCCGATGACCAGCGCGAGCACGCTGCGCAGTTCGAGGGTGCCGGGGCCGAAGAGCACGGCGGTGGCGACGATCGTCGCCAGCAGCCAGCCGAGCAGGTAAGCGCGGTGGCGGCCGACGGCCAGGGTGACCGCGCCGGTGACCATGAGCACCGCGGTGAACGTGGCGCCGAGCGTCAGGCCCGCCAGGGTGCGGCCGGGGACGAAGTAGTCGGGCTTGAGGATGACCTCGAGGATCCACGGCCCGATCAGCCACGCCAGCGCCGAACCGAAGAGACCGAAGGCGAACAGGGCGCCGAGCGGCTTGGCCAGGGCGGCCAGCGGCCCTCCGTCACGGTGGACGAAGTGGACGATGATCGCGTTCTGGAATTTCTCCAGGGGCATGAGCAGCGGCGCGCGCGTCAGCGTCACCGCGTAGGCGATGCCCGCCGCGGTCACGGCGCCCAGCGCACCGGCGCCGTGGTCGGCGCTGATCTTGACCAGCGTCGGAAAGCCCGTGACCAGCACCGCCGAGGCTCCGGCGGCGCCCATGGCGGTGATCATCAGCGGGATGAAGCGGCGCACGGGCACGTCGGCGCGCAGGGTCATCGCCCGGCGGGTGGCCGGGGAGACGGCGGCGAGCAGCAGCCAGCTGACGGTGCCGATCACCGTGATCCACAGCCACGCGCCCAGCCCCCACCCGAACCACCAGGCCAGGGCGGCCGGCACGACGCGGGTGACGATGTCCAGGATGATCAGCGCCGCGTACTGCCCCCACAGCTTCGCGCCGGACAGCACGCCGGACACCGTGGCCTGCATGGCGTACATGGCCAGGCCTCCGGCCATGAGCAGCACGGCCAGCGCGTGGCCGTCGTGGACGACGAGGTCGACCCACAGGGGCCCGGAGGCCGCGAAGAGCACGAAGGTCACCGCCGCCACTCCAGCGGCGACGACCATCGGCCGGGCGCGGATCACGGGTCCGTCGCCGCCACGTGCGGGGCGGGCGGAGGGGGACGCGGGGACGTCGTCAAGTGAAGGCCCGGGAGCGGCCATCCGCCCCGACGCCGGCCCCAGCGAGGAACCCACCGCCCGCGTGGTCTCCTGCATCAGCCCGCCGAGCACGCCCGTCATGGCGAAGAACAGGCCCCAGTAGGCCACGAACTGGATGTTGACGTCCGTGGACAGCCCCCACGCCGACAGGAACAGGATGGCGAAACTGCCGGCGGCGGCGACGAGCGTCGCCAGGGTCAACCACTTCACGGGCGCGCCGCCGGGTCGACGGGGAAGGGCGGCAG
>NZ_DURI01000077.1 GCF_012837295.1 Corynebacterium sp.
ACAAGACTCGACGCAACGGGTGGAACCGTCCGCGACCGGCTATCCGAGCGGGTGCGGTGTTCGCCTGCGCGATCCTGCTCGCCGGCTGTTCGGGCGGCGGTGACGGCGGAGATGGAGGAGGCGGCGGGTTCCTCGGTTTCGGCGGCGGAAACGGAGCGGACCTCGTCGCCACCGACATCGGGCAGGGCTACGTCGACGGGCCCACCACGACCATCGTCGCCCCTCCCGGCTGGGAAGGCGACGCCGGCGGAGGCAACGACGACGGAAGAAGAACCAACGCCCGCGACGACGGCGATGACAATGGGTTCTTCGGATTCGGTCGAAAGAAGAAACCGGACCTGTCCCACTTGACCCCCGAGTCGGTTCCCGACCTCTGCGTGGAGCCACGATGCAGCGTCGACTGGCGGGACATCGACCACCCCTCATGGGGTCCGACGAGGGTCTTCCTGCCTTCCTACAACGACTACGACCCGGAGAATTTCGGCGCCGTCGGAATGGCCGCCGTCGATGCTTCGGGCGAGGTCAAGTGGAACTACGTTCTTCTCACCGGTGGCGGCGCCCCCAGCTTCGCGAGCGACGGCCCCGATGGGGGTGAAACGCTCTACGTCTACGACAACCTCGGCGGAATCATCGTGTTGCGCCCATCCGACGATGGTTTCGGAGCTCTTCCGGACGGTGGACTCATGGGTCAGGGACTCGACGACGAGAACGCGTATTTTTCATACGCCACCATCGGAGAACTCGACGAAGACGGGAACTACGAAATCGAGGTACGGCCAACGGATGGGGGTCGCGACCGCACGATGACCTGGGATGGGTCGAAATACGTCGAGAAATAGCCCACCCGAGAACCACACGGGCGACGTCGGTACACCACCGCCGGGATCCCTTAGCCACACGACCACGATGCCGAGGTACACCATGCGCGACACAGCACTCACGACACGACGGGGGCGGGTCATCGCGGCAATGGCCTGCGCGATCCTGCTCGCCGGTTGCTCCGGCGGTGATGGAGGCGGGGGCGAAGGCGGTGGATTCCTCGGCTTCGGCGGCGGAAACGAAGACGATGATCTCGTGTCCACCGACTTCGGGCAGGGCTACGTCGATGGCGCCACCACCACGATCGTCGCGCCTCCCGGATGGGAAGGCGACGCCGGCGAGGCGGGCGGAGACGATGAGGGCGGCGTCGAGGGTGACGGCGGAGGCGGCCTGTTCGGCTCCGGCGGAAAATCGAAGGGCGATCTGTCCCAGGTCACCGAAGCATCCGTGAGCGACGTCTGCCCCGCCTCGAGCTGCACGTTCGACAGCATCGACATCGATCACCCCGGGTGGGGCCCGACGCGGGTGTTCACCCTGATCGAAGTGACCAGCCAATTGGTGGGTGAAACGGCACTGGCCGCGGTCGATGCTTCCGGCGAGGTCAAATGGACGTATTCGCCGACCATGTCGGGAACGGATGTCTGGGGGTTCGCCGCGGACGCGCCCGACGCGAAGGAGGCTCTCTACGTCGCGTACAACCCCGGCCGGTGGAACGGCATCATCGCGCTGCACCCGACCGAGGAGGGCTTCCTCGGATTGCCCGACGGCGGCGACAACCCCGATTACAACTCCGACGGCCTCGTCCAGATATACAACGCCGAACTCGGCGAACTCGACGACGACGGGGTCTACGAAATCCACTCGTTCGAGAACGACACGTCCGGCGGACGAGGCATGGCCAATGCCATCCAGTACAAGCACTTCCTCACCTGGACCGGCGACGGCTACGAGGAGCTCCGCCCGAAGGAGCGTCTCAACTAGACGATCGTCCGGCCCCCTCATCCGCACACCGCCACCAC
>NZ_DURI01000078.1 GCF_012837295.1 Corynebacterium sp.
GTCGCCGGGGTCGCCGGCGGTGACCAGGCCCTCGCCGACGAGCACGCAGTCGGCGCCCTGGTCGGCGTAGGCGCGCAGGTCCTCGGGGCCCTTGACGCCGGACTCGGCGACCTTGACCACGTTGTCCGGCAGCATCGGGGCGAGCTTGCCGTAGACGCCCATGTCGACCTCGAGGGTCTTCAGGTTGCGGGCGTTGATGCCCAGGATCTTCGCGCCGGCGGCGACCGCGCGGTCGACCTCCTCCGCGGTGTGGGCCTCCACGAGGGCGTTCATGCCCAGCGACTCGGTGCGGTCGAGCAGGGACTCCAGCGCCGGCTGATCCAGCGCGGAAACCATGAGCAGCACCAGGTCGGCGCCGTGGGCCCGGGCCTCGTGGATCTGGTACGGCGTGACGATGAAGTCCTTGCGCAGCACCGGGATGTCCACCGCGGCGCGCACGGCGTCGAGGTCGGCGAGCGAACCGCGGAAACGGCGCTCCTCGGTGAGGCAGGAGATCACGGCGGCGCCGTTGTCGGCGTACTGCTTGGCCAGCACGGACGGCTCGGGGATGTCCGCCAGGTCGCCCTTCGACGGGGAGGCGCGCTTGACCTCCGCGATCACCTGCACGCCCGGGCGGGACAGCGCGGCCACCGCGTCGAGGGCCGGCGGCGCGTCGAGCGAGCGGGCCTTGATCTCCTCGTAGGAAACCTTCGCCTCGCGGGCGGCCAAATCCTCGCGCACGCCGGCGATGATGTCGTCGAGCACCGTTGCCATGGTCAATCCCCTCGTCGTGGGCCTCCGGGCGCGGTGGCCCGGGAAGCCGCTGAAGTCGGTCGGAACGTCGGAATCGTTTCCGGGTGAATGTTATCGCCCGTCCCGGCGGCCGCCGGGCGCGGGGTCGGTATCGGGATCGGTGTCGGTGGGATCCACGCCAGCGTCGAGCGCGTCCCACAGCACGCGGCCGGACCGGGGCTCGCGGTCCAGATCGTCGCGCACGCGTTCGCGGCGCACCTCGGGGGTCTCGTAGGCCCCGGACCTCCGCTTGGCGACGGTCCCGCCCGGACGTGCGAGCAGCAGCACGCCGCCGAGCACGCCGAGAGCTGCGGCGATGACCGCGGCCACCGGGCCGAGCGAATGGACCTGCAGATCCTGGACCTGGGCCCAGTCGGACACCGTGACCGGCGCGTTGGCGCGCTGCGTCGCCGCACCGGAGGACAAGAGGTCCAGGGCGCGCTGCGGATCGGCGCCGGTAGTGAGCACCTGCAGCGGCGACCACGCGGCCGCGGCGGCGATGACGGCGGCCAGCCCGCCGACGATGCGGCGGCCGATGCCGCCGAGGATCAGCGTCGCGGCGACACCGGCGGCCAACGCCAGCGCCAGCGCCGTGGACTCCGGCGCCCACGTCGCGCCGACGAGGTCGTTGACGGCCTCGCCCGACTTGTCGTCGAACGTGGTCACCGTCAGCCACGCCGCGCGCCCGGCGAGCCACAGGCCCGCCGCCGACAGGAGCATCAGCAGCAGCGCGATGCCGGGCCGCCGGTCGGTCTTCTTCTCGTCCGCCATCCCGTCGGCACCGGCGGCCGCAGCGGCGGTGCCGGCGGTGTCGGGCGTCTCGTGCTTGTCGTCAGTCATCTGCTCCCCCATCTCCCGCGGCATCTCCGGTGGCGTCGCGGATCGTTTCCGCCGCGGCGACCGCGCGCAGCACGGCGGCGGCCTTGTTGCGGGTCTCCGCGTCCTCGGCGTCGGGATCAGAATCGGCGACGATGCCGCCGCCGGCCTGGACGTACACGGTGCCGTTCTTCATCAGGCCGCTGCGGATGGTGATCGCCTGGTCGGTGTTGCCGCGGAAATCGAAGTAGCCGACCGTGCCGCCGTAGACGCCGCGGCGGGTGTCCTCGAGCTCGTCGATGATCGCCAGCGCACTCGGCTTCGGGGCACCGGACAGCGTGCCCGCCGGGAACGTGGCGGCGAAGGCGTCGACGGCGGTCGATTCGTCCGCCAGCATGCCGGTGACCGTGGACACCAGGTGCATGACGTGCGAGTAGCGCTCGATGTGGCGGAAGTCGTGGACCTTCACCGTGCCCGGCTCGCAGACGCGGCCGAGGTCGTTGCGGCCGAGGTCGACGAGCATGAGGTGCTCGCTGTTCTCCTTCTCGTCGGCGAGCAGCTCCTTCTCGAAGAGCAGGTCCGCCTCGACGTCGGCGCCGCGGGGCCGGGTGCCGGCGATCGGGTTGGTGACCACCCGCCGGCCCTGCACCTGCACCAGCGACTCCGGCGAGGACCCGACGATCTGGAAGGCCGTCTCCGACATCGACTCGTCGGGCACGTTGACCAGGAACATGTACGGGCTGGGGTTGGTCATCCGCAGCATGCGGTAGACCTCCAGCGCGGTGGCGTCGGTGTCCATTTCGAAGCGCTGCGACAGCACGATCTGGAATGCGTCGCCGGCGCGGATGTGCTCCTTGCACACCTCGATGCGGCGCATGTGCTCCTCCGGCGTGCGCTGGCGGCGCACTTCCGGTTCGACGAGCTCGACCTCCACCGGCGGCGTCGACAGCGGCGCGGCGAGCTTGGCCAGCATCGCGTCGATGCGCGACACCGCGTCGTCGTAGGCGGCGTCGACGCGCTCGTCGGAGCCGTCCCAGTTGATCTGGTTCGCCACCAGCCAGATCACGCCCTCATGGTGGTCCACCACCGCGAGGTCCTCGACCAGCAGCTGCACCATCTCCGGCACGCCGAGGTCGTCGACGCACGTGTCCGGCAGCTTCCGCTCGATGAAGCGGATGATGTCGTGCCCGAAGTACCCGACCAGGCCGGACGTGAAAGGGGGCACCGAACCGGAGTCGACGGCGGCGTCGTCAAGCGGAAGCTCGCTGTGCAGCAGCCGCAGGGTCTCGCGCAAAGCGTCGAGCGGGTCCCCGCCCTCCGGGGCGCCCTCCGGAGCCGTGCCGATCCAGCGGGCCCGCCCGTCGACGACGGTCAGGGCCGTGCGCGAACCGCAGCCGATCATCGACCAGCGCGACCAGGACTGCCCCACGTCCGCCGACTCCAGCAGGAACGTGCCGGGGCGGTCGGCGGCGAGCTTGCGGTACGCCGACAGGGCGGTCTCGCCGTCGGCCAGCACCCGCCTGATCACGGGCACCACGCGGTGGTCCCGCGCCAGGGCGCGGAAGCGCTCCCGGGAGGTCATCGAGGTTCGCGTAGAGGTTCGCGTCATGCGTCACATCATGCCAAACGCGGATGACGCGGAATGGACGTGGTCCTACAGCAGCGGATCGACGTCGAAACAGGAGTGGGCGCCCGTGTGGCAGGCGGCGCCGGTCTGCTCGACGGTGACCAGGACGGTGTCGTGGTCGCAGTCGAGGGCGACGTGGTGGACCTGCTGGAAGTGCCCCGACGTCATGCCCTTGATCCAGTACTCGCCGCGCGACCGCGACCAGTACGTGCCGCGGCGGGTGCCCAGCGTGTACGCCAGCGCGTGGTCGTCCATCCAGGCGAGCATCAGCACGTCGCCGGTGCCGACTTCCTGCACGATCGCGGGCACCAGCCCCGCGTCGTTGCGCTTGAGGCGGGCGGCCAGGTCGGGGGCCAGGTCCCAGGTGGCCGGGTCGTCGGGGTCCTGCTTGCCGACGGTCAGCGCCGCAGCCGCAGCCGCCGGCACCTCTTCGAAGCCGCTCATCGGCGGACCTCGATGCCGGCGTCGGCCATGGCGTCCTTGACCTCGCCGATGGAGACCTCGCCGAAGTGGAAGATCGAGGCGGCGAGCACGGCGTCGGCGCCGGCCTCGACGGCCGGCGGGAAGTGCTCGGCCGCGCCGGCGCCGCCGGAGGCGATGACCGGCACGTCGACGGCGGCGCGGACCTCGCGCAGCAGCTCCAGGTCGAAGCCGTCCTTCGTGCCGTCGCCGTCCATGGAGTTGAGCAGGATCTCGCCGACGCCGAGCTCCTCGCCGCGGCGCGCCCACTCGACGGCGTCGATGCCCGCGGACTTCGAACCGCCGTGGGTGGTCACCTCGAAACCGGAAGGCTGGGGCTCGCCGCCCTCGGGGACGCGGCGGGCGTCGACGGACAGGACGATGCACTGCGCGCCGAAGCGCTGCGACAGCTCGCGCAGCAGCTCCGGGCGGGCGATCGCGGAGGTGTTGACGCTGACCTTGTCCGCGCCGGCGCGCAGCAGCTGGTCGACGTCCTCGACGCTGCGGACGCCGCCGCCGACGGTCAGAGGAATGAACACCTGCTCGGCGGTGCGGCGCACCACGTCGAGCATCGTGCCGCGGCCGTCCTTGGAGGCGGTGACATCGAGGAAGGTCAGCTCGTCGGCGCCCTCCTCGTTGTAGCGGTGCGCCAGCTCGACCGGGTCGCCGGCGTCGCGGAGGTTCTCGAAATTGACGCCCTTGACCACCCGGCCGTCATTGACGTCCAGGCAGGGGATGACGCGGATGGCGACGGACATGGGTTCTCCTCGGTTGTCGGGTGGAGTTCTGGGTGAGATTGGGGTCTGGGGCGATCGGGGCTATCGGGGAATGGGCGTGGAAGGCGCGGCGCCGGTCACGCCCGGAAGTCCGTGGGCGGCTGGATGCCGCGGACGATGTGGAGCAGGCCCGCGTGGACTTCCTCGGTGCCGGCGAGCACGCCGACGGAGCCGTCGTGCCAGGACTCGCCCCGAAGGTCGGTGACCACGCCGCCGGCTTCGCGGATGAGCAGGACGCCGGCGGCGTTGTCCCACACGTGCGGGGAAAAGGTGACGGTGCCGCCGAAGGACCCGGCCGCGGTGGCGGCGAGATCGACGCCGACGGAGCCGGAGATGCGGATGGTCGGGTACCGGTCCCCCACCGCAGACAGCAGGAGCTGCCGCCAGTCGCGGGGGAAGGTGCCGTCGCGGCGCGCGATGACGGAGCCGAAGGCGATGGACACCGGCCGCCCGGACTTGGGGTCCATGTGGACTTCCCGGCCGTTGACCCGCGTGCCGCCGCCGAGGGTGGCGGTGACGCGGCGGCCGAGCAGCGGCATCGACGCCAGCGCCACGATGGGCTCGCCCTGGTGCAGCAGCGACACGAGAATCGCGCACATGGGGAAACCGGCGGCGTAGTTGGTGGTGCCGTCGATGGGGTCGACGACCCACACGGTCTCCGGGGCCGCGTCGTGGTCACCCCCGGCACCGTACTCCTCGCCGTGGACGGGGAAGCCGGTGAAGTGCAGGAGCAGCTCGCGCAGGCGGCGCTCGATGGCCAGGTCGATTTCCGTGGCGAAGTCGCCGCGGGCCTTGGTCACCAGCGGATCTGCGCCGAGGTTGACGGTGAAGAGGTCCTCGACCTCGTCCACCGCCGCCTCCGCCATCGCCAGCAGGGCCCGGGGTTCCAGATCCGCCATGGTCGCGTGACCTTTCTGCGTCGTCGTCGAACCGGATCGTCGCCGAACCGGATCGGCCCGTGGGCTAGGAGCGCGCGACCGCCAGGGCCTCTTCCAGCGTGAACCGGCCGGCGTACAGCGCCTTGCCGATGATCGCGGAATCCACGCCCTCGCCCACCAGGGTCTTGATGGCCTCGACGTCGGCCAGCGAGCTCACGCCGCCGGAAGCGACGATCGGGGCGTCGGTCGCCGCGGCGACGTCGCGAAGCAGCTCCAGGTTCGGGCCGGCCAGGGTGCCGTCCTTGGAGACGTCGGTGACCACGAAGCGCGAGCAGCCCTCGGAATCGAGGCGCTCCAACACCTCCCACAGGTCGCCGCCGTCGGAGACCCAGCCGCGGCCGCGCAGGCGCCACTCGCCCTCGATCTGGCGGACGTCCAGGCCGATGGCCACGCGATCGCCGTAGCTGCCGATGATCTCCTTGCACCACTCCGGGTTCTCCAGGGCGGCGGTGCCGATGTTGACGCGGCGGCAGCCGGTGGCCAGCGCGGCCTCCAGCGACTCGGTGTCGCGGATGCCGCCGGACAGCTCGACGTCGACGTCCAGCTTGCCCACGACGTCCTTGAGCAGCTCGTAGTTCGAGCCGCGGCCGAAGGCGGCGTCGAGGTCGACGAGGTGGATCCACTCCGCGCCGGCGTTCTGCCAGTTCATCGCGGCGTCGAGCGGCGCACCGTAGTGGGTCTCGGAACCCGCGGCACCCTGGACCAGGCGCACGGCCTGTCCATCGGCGACGTCAACGGCGGGCAGGAGGGTCAAGGTCATGGCGGTGTATCGCTCCCCTGGAGTCGGTGATCGGTGTCGGCCGGCCCGCGGGCCGACCTGAAGTTCCGCTGTGAAGTATAGGCCAGCCCCCGGAAGCGGTGGCCGGGGCGGTCGCGGCCGCCGCGGCCCCCGTCCCGTCGGCGGGTCAGCGCAGGGTGCCGGTCCAGTTGCGCAGCAGCGCCAGGCCCGCGTCCCCGGACTTCTCCGGGTGGAACTGGGTGGCCCACAGCGGGCCGTTTTCCACGGCGGAGACGAAACGGTCGTTTTCGTGGGAGGTCCACGTCACCAGCGGCGCGGCGATGCGGGAATCGACGTCGAGTTCCCACCGGCGGGCGGCGTAGGAGTGCACGAAGTAGAAGCGCTCGTCGTCGATGCCGCGGAACATCTCGGAGTTCTCCGGGGCCTCGACGGTGTTCCACCCCATGTGCGGCAGGATCGCGGCGTCGAGGCGCTCGACGGTGCCCGGCCATTCGCCGCAGCCGGGGGTGCCGACCGCGCGGGCCGAAGGGTCGGCCTCGTCGGCGTGGACGCCTTCGGCGAATTCGACGCCGCGATCGAAGAGCACCTGCATGCCCACGCAGATGCCGAACACGGGGCGGCCGCCGGCCAGCCGGGAGCCGATCAGGCGGGGGCCTTGCACGCGGTGGAGGCCCTCCATGCAGGCGGCGTAGGCGCCGACGCCCGGGACGAGCAGCCCGTCGGCGTTCATGACGGTGTCCGGGTCGGCGGTCACGACGACGTCGACGCCGGTGGAGGCCACGGCGCGCTCGGCGGAGCGCAGGTTGCCGGAGCCGTAGTCGAGGATTGCGACGGTGGTCATGGGGGAATCATAAATGGTCGTTTCCCCATCCCCCGCACGGCCCCGCCGCGCCGTCGACGCGCCGACGCAACGACACGCCTGAGAGATGCTAAGGTTAACGGCAGGTTAACTTCCACTGAACTTCATGCCAAGCATTGCAGGTTGCAAGATCGGCGAACCGCTTTACGACGGGCCGTCGCCAAGCCTGGAACCGCAGAAATCATGAGAAAGGGCCTTCGATGACCAACCCGCTGCTCAACCGCCAGTTCGAGATCGTCCGCGAGGACATGCACCGCCGCTACGGCTCCCTGCATTCCGCCGACCACATCGACGCGCTGGTCGACGCGACCATCGCCGAGCGCACCGCCGCGGCGAAGGTCGAGACCTTCCTGCCCGTCATCGTTGAGCGCATCGTCTCCGAAACCCTGGAAGAGCAGGCCACCGCCGCCGGCGCGAAGGATCCGCGGGCCCGCCGGGAAGTCCTGTACGTCTGCGAGCGCAATGCCGGCCGTTCCCAGCTGGCCTCCGCCATCACCTCGTGGATCGTCGGCGACAAGCTGTTCGTCCGCTCCGTGGGACTGAACCCCGTCGGCGGCATCAACCCGACCGTCCTCGAGGTGCTCGCCGAGCGCGGCATCCCGGCCGATCACCTGTACCAGAAGGAGATCGTCGCCCGCACCGTCCACCGCTCCGACGTCGTGGTGCTCATGGGCGTCGACAAGCGGCCCGACATTCCCGGCGACCGTTACGTCGAGTGGGACATCGCCGACCCGGAGGGTGCCTCCATCGAGCAGGTCCGCACCATCGCCGACGA
>NZ_DURI01000079.1 GCF_012837295.1 Corynebacterium sp.
CCCCACGAGCCGCAGCTGCTGAGCACCTCCGAGATGTGGCACCTGGGAACCTTCATCCGCGGCGAGCTGAAGGATCCCATCGTCTCCGCCCTCGACCTGGCTCTGCTGGTCCACCCGACCCCGGCGATCTGCGGCACCCCGACCGAATCGGCGATGAGCGTCATCGAGGCCGTCGAATCCGACCGCGGCTTCTACGCCGGCTGCGTCGGCTGGTGCGACTCCGACGGCGACGGCGAATTCGTCGTCTCCATCCGCTGCGCCGAGATCGACGCCGCGGGCACCGACGCCCGCCTGTGGGCCGGCGGCGGCATCGTCGCCGACTCCAACCCCGAAGAAGAGCTCGCCGAGACCACCGCGAAGCTCCGCACCGTCCTGCGCGCCTTCGGGCTCTGACCCGGGCACGCGAAAACCCCTCCCCGACCTCTGAGGTCCGGGAGGGGTTCGTCGTAAAGCGGACTAGGCGCGCTCGACCGGGTTGGCCAGCTTGCCGATGCCCGGGATCTCGATCTCGATGCGGTCGCCCGGGAACATGGCGGCGGTGCCGGCCGGGGAACCGGTGCAGATGACGTCGCCCGGCAGCAGCGTGATGGACGCCGTGAGGAACTCGATGATCTCCGGGATAGACATGATCATCTGGTCGGAGTTCGAGTCCTGCTTGGTCTCGGTGACGCCGTTCTGGGTCAGGTGCGCCTTGATCGGCAGGTCCTCGTAATCCAGCTCGGTCTGGATCCACGGGCCGATCGGGCAGAACGTGTCGATGCCCTTCGCGCGCGCCCACTGGCCGTCCGCGAACTGCAGGTCACGCGAGGAAACGTCGTTGACGATGGTGTAACCGAAGATGACGTCCTCGGCGTCGGCAGCCTTGACGTTCTTGCACGGCTTGCCGATCACGATGGCCAGCTCGCCCTCGAACTCCACCTTCGTGGCGAAATCCGGGATCCGGATGGGGGCCTCCGGGCCGATGACGGCCGTCGGGGGCTTCAGGAACATCGTCGGCGGCAGCGACTCGCCGGAGGTCTTGAAGACCTCCTTGACGTGGTCGGCATAGTTGCGGCCGATGGCAACCACCTTCGACGGCAGCATCGGCGCGAGCAGACGCACGTCGGCGAGCGGCCACGAACGGCCGGTCTTGGTCACCTCGCCGAACGGGTGGCCTTCGATCTCGTGCAGCTGGACACCGTCATCTTCGCCTTCGACGAGCGCGAAGCACATGCCCTCGGGGTGGGCGATTCGAGCAATACGCATGCCGGACAGATTACATGGCGAACCACGGATAACGGTGATCGACCCCACTGTGCGGGCCACCCCCGCGCCGCGTGGCCGATGCGACGCCTACCTGGGCAGCCCCGCGGCGTCCTGCGCGAGCCACAGCTCGGCGCCCGCCAGCGCGTCGGTGAGCGCGTGGTGGGCCTTGTACGGCGGCAGCCCGTAGCGTTCGCGGCACGTCCACAGGCGCAGCTCGTCGCGGCGCGGTTCGCGGTCCGCGGCCTGATACTTCAGGTACTCGCGTTGCATCGTGTCCGCGACGTCGACCTTGAGGCCGGCGCCGAAGTGCCGGCGGCACGCCTTGTCCAGGAAACCGGTCTCCAACTTGGCGAAATGCGCCAGCAGCTTCCGGCCCTTGAGAGCCTCGAGCACCATCTCGATGGCCTCCCCGGGCTCGACGCCCAGGGCGATGGCGTCGTCGGTCAGGCCGTGCAGCGTCGCAGACTCGCCGACCGACGCCTCGCCTTCCGCGCCGCGGAGGATGACGTGATCGGCCCCTCCGAGGATGATCTCGTTGCCGTCGACGGGCACCCAGCCGATGGACAGCAGGCGGTCCTTGTTCGGGTCGAGGCCGGTGGTTTCGACGTCGACCGCCAGCCAGCGGTCGTCCTGCGTCGGCACGTCGTAGAACTCGGCGAGCACGCCGGTTGCTTTGCGACGCCCGCCGCCGAACATCGAATCGAAGAATCCCATTGCGATCTCCCCGTCACGACATCTGGTTGATCGGGTACTTCGTCGCCAGCGATTGCTGCAGGCGGCGGATCACGCCGAAGGCGTCGCGCAGATGCTCGCGCTCCAAGCGAGACAGTCCCTTCGGGTTGACGTGATTGTCCGGTTCCTCGCCGGCGTTGACCGCGTCATGCTGGTGGGCGAGCTGGACGCTGGCCAGGAAGTCGAACGCGTCGCGCAGGTCCGCGGCGCCCTGGCGGCTGACCGCCCCGGCGCCGGCGGCGGCGTTGAGGCGCTCGCGGGTGCCGATCTGCGGCAGGCCGGAAGCCACGGCGAAGAGGCGGGCCATCTGGACGACCGTGGCGATGCCGCCCTTCTTGATGTCCAGCGTGTTCTCGTGGCTGCCGCCCTTCTCCAGCACCAGGCCGCGGAAGAAGCCCAGCGGGGGTTCGCGGTTCGCGGCGAGCTTCGCCAGGTGCGCATGCAGGCGCTTGGAGCCTTCGGCGATGGGCACGTAGGTCGCGCGGAGGTCGTCGACCAGCTGGTCCTCGCCGTGGATGCCGCGGATGTCGAAGAACGTCTGCGCGTGGAGCAGCGCGTCCGGGTCGGGCTTGGTGATCCACTGGTGGAACACCGTCTTCCACGCCGACAGGCTCATGCGCCAGTCCGGGTTGGAGGCCATCATGTCGCCCGGGCACAGCGGGTAGCCGCACTCGGCCAGCGAGTTGCACACGAACTCGGAGAGGTTCTTGAAGTACTCGCCGTGGGCCGCCTCGTCGTAGGAATCGTCGAGGATCAGCGCGTTGTCCTGGTCGGAGGCCATGCCCATTTCGCGGCGGCCCTGCGAGCCGAGGACGACGAACGAGTACGGCACCGGCGGGGCGCCGAACTTTTCCTCCGCCATGTCGAGCAGACGGCGGGCGACGGCGTCGGCGGTGACGGTGAGCAGGCGCGAGATCTCGTCGCCGGAGACGCCTCGCTCGATGAAGCGGCTGACCACCCGCCGGGAGTTCGCCGCGACCTCGGAGATTTCCTTGATGGTTTTCTTCCGCGCCAGCGTGGCGGTGGCGTAGACGGGGTCGGTGTGCAGGGTGCGCAGCAGGTCGCCGATGACGACCATGCCCACTACGCCCGTGTCGTCGGCGACGGGCAGGTGGTGGTAGCCGCGCTCGGCCATGAGCAGCATGGCCTCGAAGGCGAGCATCGACGGCTCGACCGTGACGGGGTTGGGCGTCATGACCTCCTTGATCACCAGCTCGGGGCCGTGGCCGGCGGCGAGCACCCGGCGGCGCAGGTCGCGGTCGGTGAGGATGCCGTTGAGTTCGCCGTCGTCGATGATCAGCAGCGAGGAGACGTTGCGTTCCGTCATCACCTTCGCCCCCTCGCCGATCGTGGCCGTGGACCCGATCTGCACGGGGTTGCCGGCCATGAGGTCGGCGACGCGGGTGCGCAGCGCGTCGGAGGACGCGGAGCTGCGCAGGTCGGAGGCGACTGCGCGGATGCGGGCGTTCTCGCCGCCGTAGTACTGGCTGATGTGCGGGAAGCGGGCCATGAGGTCGTCGAAGACGTCCTCGGGCACTGCCAGCAGCAGCGAATCCTCGACGGCCGTCATGGTGTACAGCGAAGGCTCGTGGGACAGCATGGTCGAGTAGCCCATGGTCGCGCCGTCGTCGCGGCGGTCCAGCAGCGTGCCGGAGGCGTCGAAGACGTCGACGAGTCCGGAGCGGACGATGAACAGCGCGTCGCTGGTGCGGCCGGCGGAGATGATCTCCTGGCCGCGGCGGGCGTAGCGCATGGTCAGTCGGCCAGGCAGAGCCTTGAGCTCTTCTTCCGGCAGCTCCGAAAACGGTGGCGTCTGGCGCAGGAATTCGCGGATTTCGTCGAGCTCGACGGACATGTGGTCTCCCGGGGATCCGGTCGGGCCGACGGGCCCGACGGCATTCGTTTCCCCCAGAATATCGAACACCGCTGCTAGGTTGGCCCCATGTTCAGCCGACGCAGCAATACAGGTCCCCGGGACACCCCCGAACCCGCCCCCGCGACGGAGAACGGCGGCATCGAAGGCGGCGTCGACGGGCACATGGCGGACGACGTGACCTCGCTTGCCGACGAGATCCCTTCGGACGACGCGGAATTGATGCGTTCTTTGCGTTCCCGGCTTTTCGACGCGATGACGGAGGAAACGCGGGACGCGAAGTTCGCGTATGCGCGCCGCATCGGCCCGTTGGTCGAAGTCATGTGCCGGGATCTGCCGTCGCACGTGACCACGTTGACGGACGCCCATCTAGACGGCCGCGACCTGGACCTCCTCTTCGCCGCCGCCCGGAAGAACACGGAAGTGGAGCCATCGGACCTGTCCACCGTCGACGTGGAGGGCGGCGGCCCGATGTGGCTGCTCGAGGGCGACCATTTCTTCGTGTCCTCGCAGCTGGCGTCGCTGCCCGCCCGGATCGCGGAGAGGGCGGGAGTTCCGGCGGTCGGCGAAGGCGTCCTCGCGGTCGCCCCGCGGCGGGGATCGCTGGTCGGAGTGCCCCTGGTCGATGAAACGTCGTTGCGTGGCGTGGGCATGCTCTTCGACTTCCTCGAGCGGTTCGGCGACGACACGGGGTTCGAGGGGCTGTACTACATCCATGATCCGGAGGTGTCCTCGGTCGCGGTGGGCTCCGGCTTCAGCGACGGCCCGCTGATCCAGAACGTCCGCGGCCCGGACGGCCCGGGCGGCAAACCCTCCGTGGTCGTCGACGGCCCCTTCGAGGACGCGATGATGCGCGCGGGCCTGATCAACCCCGGCGGACCCGAGGGCGGGGATGCCGGATCGGGGCCCGGCGAACGGTGAAAGCCATGGGCGTCGCAAAGCCTGCCGTGTGACATCGATCACGGCTATGGTGGATGCATGAACACGCAGAACCCCGCCCGCCCGCTGGAATCCCACATTCTCGAGGCATTCGATGCGATCGCCGCGATCGTCGGCGGCATGGACGACGAGCTGGCCAACGCCCGCCCCGACATCCCCGGCGTGAACTCCCCGCTGGTGCTGCTGCGCCACGTCGGAGGCTCCGCCCGATACTGGCTCGACCATGTCTGCCTGGGCAATGAGGACGTCAGGGACCGCACCGACGAATTCTCCGCCTCCGGCACCGTCGCCGACGAACTGGAACGCCACGCCGCACAGCGCGAGGTCATCGTCGCCGCGCTGGAGAAGCTCCGCGACGCCGACCCGCAGGACGCGCCCGCCGCTCCCCCGACCGACAAGCGGCGCTGGTGGCTGCCGACGATCGGCGGCGTGATGGTGCACGTGTACCACGAATGCGCGCAGCACCTCGGCCACCTGGAGATCACCCGCGACGCGCTGGTCGCGGGACTGCCGCGGGCCGGCCAGAAGCGGTCGGTGCTCGACCTGATCATCGACGAGCTGGACCGCCAGGGGCATCCGGCCGACGCAATCGAGCCGGACGAGTACTACGGCGGCCACGTGATCACCACCACCGACGGCATGCAGCTGGGCACCGTCGACATCGAGGCGGCCTGCATCCGCGTTTCCGAGGGCGTCCGCGGTCCCGAGCGGACGCAGCGCCGTCGCTGGGTGGTGCGCGAGCAGCTCATCGCGCTGTTGTCGGACTGAGCGTGGCCGATCATGGTTCGATGGGGCCATGAGTGAACGACGATACGTGCCGCTGCGGGCGGCCTGCGGAGAGCCGCACTCCTGCCCCGCGCCCGTGCGGCGCCGGGTGCTGGCGGCGACGGCGCTGTTCGGGGACCTGGGCGAACGGGACATCGCCGACGTGGGCGAGCGGATGACCGCCCGATCCTGGGCCGCCGGCGAATACCTGTACGTCGAAGGGGACCCCGCCGACGACCTGTACGTCCTCGCCTCCGGGCGCGCGAAAATGACGCGGACCGACGCGGACGGCGCCGAAATCGTCCTCGACGTGCTCGGCCCCGGGGATCTGTTCGGTGGAGTGGCGTCGCTGGGCATGGGTGTCCACGGAGATTCCGTCATGGCCCTGCAGACGACGTGCGCGCTGCGCATCGACTCCGAGGGATTCCGCACCCTGCTCGGCGATTACCCCGCAGTCGCCGTGCGAGCCTTCGACGAGGTCGCGGGCCAACTCAGTTCGACCCGCGCGGCGTTCGCGGCCGTGACCGGCACCGTCGCGCAAAGGGTGGCCGGTGCGCTGGTCCGCCTGGCCGCGAAATTCGGCGATCCCGGGCCCGACGGGGTGTTGCTGCAGGTGCCGCTGACCCGGGCGGACCTCGCCGGCATGACCGGATCGACCACGGAGTCGGTGAGCCGCGCCATGAGCGCCATGCGCCGCGACGGCGTCATCGACACCGGCCGCAAATGGACCGCGATCACCGACATGGCCGCGCTCCGGGAGCTCGCCGAAGGATGATTTCCGGATAATTGACGCACGTCAATGTCGCTTCCGCCGCCCCGCAATAGCGTGAGTGGCGCACCAAGGAAAACGGCGGGCCACGACCCTCCGACCAGCCGAAAGGAAGCGATCACCATGTCCGACGTCACCACCACCATGCTCCGCGCCGAGGGCTTCACCTGCCCGTCGTGCGTCTCCAAGATCGAGAAGCGGGTCGGCCGCATGCCCGGCGTCTCCGACGTGACCGTCCACTTCAACACCTCGCGCATCGAGGTCGACCACGACCCGGAGGTCGCCGGCACCGACGCCATCATCGACGAGATCGCGAAGGCCGGGTACGTCGCCAAGGCATCCGCCTTCTAGCTCCCGCCCGCCGACACGAACCGCCCCGCACCGGACCACCGGTGCGGGGCGGTTTTCGCGTCCCCTCTCCTCCACCTCTCCTCCACCTCTCCTCCACCTCTCCTCCACCTCTCCTCCCTTCCGAACCTCTCCCGGACAATTGATCCGCGTCATTCTCCGGAGCGCCGCTCCCCCATACCGTCGGAGACGAACCTGGAAATCGCCTGGTGACCGGCCCGCTCGGCCGCGGCAGAGGGCGACCTGAACCGAAAGGACGGGACAATGACACGCTTCAACGGATTTCTCACCGGACGGTGGGCGGTGCCGATCATCTCGGGCACGCTCATCATCGCCTCGTGGATCGCATCGGGCCTCGCCGGCGCGCACGCGGTGGCCAACGGCCTGATGCTCGCCGCGGCCGTGGTCGCCGGCTGGCGCATCGCCCGGGGCGCCGTCCGGGCACTGATGGTCCGCGACATCGGCATCGACGCGCTGGTGACCGTGGCCGCCGTCGGAGCCATCCTCATCGGCAACTACTGGGAGGCCGCCGCGGTGACCTTCCTCTTCGCCGTGGGCAATGCCCTGGAGTCGGCGACGCTGAACAAGACGAGGTCCGCGCTGCAGGAGCTCATCGCGGTCGCCCCCGACGAAGCGGTCGTCCTCCGCGGCGGCGAACAGGTCACGGTCGGCGCCGCCGAGGTCGCCGCGGGCGAGATCGTCATCGTGAAGAACGGCGCCAAGGTCCCCGTCGATGGCGTGGTCGTCGACGGAACCGGCGCCATCGACCAGGCGAGCATCACGGGCGAGTCGGTGCCCGTCGACAAGCGGATCGGCGACCAGGTGTTCGCCGGAACCATCTCCCGCGGCGGCTTTCTGCGGGTCGAGGCCACCGGCGTCGGCGCGGACACGACGCTGGCGCGCATCATCCACCGCGTCGAGGAAGCGCAGGACGCGAAGGCCCCGACGCAGACGTTCATGGAGAAGTTCTCCCGCTGGTACACGCCTGGCATCATCGTCCTGGCCGTCGTCGCGGGGCTGGCGTTCCGCGATGTCGAGCTGGCGCTGACGCTGCTGGTCATCGGCTGCCCCGGCGCGCTGGTCATCTCGATCCCGGTGTCCATCGTCTCCGGCATCGGCCGTGCGGCGCGCGACGGCATCCTGATCAAGGGCGGCGAATTCCTGGAGACCGCGGCCGACATCGACCTGGTCGCCGTGGACAAGACCGGCACGCTCACCGTCGGCGAGCCGCGCCTGGTCGACGTCATCCCCGTCGGCGAGGGCGTCACCCGTCGCGAGGTGCTGGCCGCGGCGGCCCGCGCGGAGGCCGGCTCCGAGCACCCGCTGGCCGCGCCCATCCTCGAGGCCGCCCGCGACGGAGGTCTGTCCGTCGCGCTGCCGGACACCGTGGAATCCGTTCCCGGCAAGGGCATCCGCGCCGTCGCCGACGGCGAGCTGATCCTGGTGGGCAACCCCGCGCTGCTCGAGCAGTTCGGCATCGATTCCCCTGACGCAGCCCGCGTCGCCGGCGAACTGGCGGACGGCGGGACCACCCCGATGATCGTCGCGGCGGGCGGCCGCGCGCTCGGCGTCATCGCCGTCGCCGACGAGGTCCGCGACATGGCGGCCGACATGGTCGCAGGCCTGCACCGCATCGGCGTCAAGGACGTCGTCATGCTCACCGGCGACGTCGAACCGGTGGCCCGCGCCATCGGCGGCGCGACCGGGGTCGACGAGATCCGCGCGTCGCTGCTGCCGGAGGGCAAGTACGACGCCGTGGAGTCCTACCGCGCCGCCGGCCGCACGGTCGCGATGGTCGGCGACGGCGTCAACGACGCCCCGGCGCTTGCCGCCGCGGACATCGGCGTGGCCATGGGCGCCGCCGGTTCCGCCGTCGCGGTCGAGTCCGCCGACATCGCGCTGATGTCCGACGACCTGCTCAAGCTGCCGGAGGCCATCGACTTGGCCAAGCGCACCAACCGCGTGATGAAGCAGAACATCTTCATCGCCCTGCTCACCGTCGCCGTGCTGTTGGCGGGCGTCTTCGCCGGCGGCGTGACCATGGCCATCGGCATGCTCGTCCACGAGCTGTCGGTGCTGGTGGTCATCGTCAACGCGATGCGGCTGCTGCGCCGCAGGAAGTTTGCCGGCGGCACCTCGACTCAGGCCGCCTCTTCTTCCCCGGAGCCCCGCAGCCCGGCGCGGGTCAGCTGACTTCGGGACGCAACTGCCGACGCTTCCCCCGATTCATGCAACGAAATCGGGGAAGCGTCGGCAGTTGGTGCCGCTCACCGCGGGGGTCGTTCACGTTTCGCTTGACGACGGCCACCCTTCACCGGACTTGAGCCCCGGATACTTCATCCATCCGGGATATCCACCGTTACGGCGATAGCAGGCCAATCCGGCAGTGCCCCACACGATGAAGTACCCGAGCGACATGGCCGAGTAGGCCGGCAGCAGGGATTCGAAGGCGAAAACCACGAAATAGCCCGTGTACGCCGCCCACGCCACGAGGCCGATCGTGAGAAATGCGTCGCGCTTCAGCCGGGTTCTCTGCCCGGTCGAGCGGTTGTACGCGTAGGTGCCGATTCCCAGCACGATCCACACGAAAAATGCGGCCGCGATGCCCGGGACCATGTAGATCATTCGCGCTCCTCAGCGTCGACTCCCCCGCAACTGTATCGACCCGTTGCTTCACGACGGCCCGTGCACACGCCAAAAGGCGCCCGGATCGATGTCCGATCCGGGCGCCTTTCGATGTGGCGACTGGGCGTCGTAAAGCGAAAACCTAGCCCTGCGACACCGCGGCGGCGATGCGGTCGCCCACCTCGACGGTGACGATCGGGGCATCGCCGCGCTCGGCGACGTCGGCCTCGACGGCACGCTCGATGCGGGCGGCGTCATCCTCGCGGCCGAGGTGGCGCAACATCATGGCGCCGGAGAGGATCGCGGCGGTCGGGTCGGCGATGCCCTGGCCGGCGATGTCCGGGGCGGAACCGTGGACCGGCTCGAACATCGACGGGTTGGTGCGGGAGGCGTCGATGTTGGCGGACGCCGCCAGGCCGATGCCGCCGGAAATCGCGCCGGCCTCGTCGGTGATGATGTCGCCGAAGAGGTTGTCGGTGACGATGACGTCGAAACGCGACGGCTGCGTGACCATGTAGATGGTCGCGGCGTCGATGTGGCTGTAGTCGACCTCGACCTCGGGGTATTCGGTGGCCACCTCGTCGACGGTGCGCTGCCACAGTCCGCCGCCGTGGACGAGGACGTTGGTCTTGTGCACGAGAGTGAGCTTCTTGCGGCGGGTCATGGCCAGGTCGAAGGCGTAGCGGACCACGCGCTCGGCGCCGAAGCGGGTGTTCACCGAGGTCTCGTTGGCGACCTCCTGCGGAGTGCCCACGCGGATCGCGCCGCCGTTGCCGGTGTACGCGCCCTCCGTGCCCTCGCGGACGACGACGAAATCGATGTCGCCCGGGTTCTTCAGCGGAGACTCGACGCCCGGGTACAGCTTCGACGGGCGCAGGTTGACGTGGTGGTCGAGGGCGAAGCGCATCTTCAGCAGCAGGCCGCGCTCCAGGATCCCCGGCGGCACCTTCCGAGGATCGCCGATGGCGCCGAGCAGGATGGCGTCGTGCTCCCGGAGGCTGTCGAGGTCGGCGTCGGTGAGCAGCTCACCATTGCGCTCGTAGCGGCGGGCGCCGAGATCGTATTCGGTGGTCTCGAAGTCGCCGATGGTCGCGCGGAGGACCTTGAGGGCCTCGGCGGTGACCTCGGTGCCGATGCCGTCGCCGTCGATGACGGCGATCTTCAGCGTGCCGGTGGTGTCGCTCATTGTCGCGGGGATCCCTTCTCACTATATGGACTCCGTAATCCTATCAGATGGGATTGGGTCGGGTCATTGCGGCGGCGGTCTCTCACCAACCCGGCGGGCGGGTTCGACACACGTCGAACCACAATTCTTCTCCACAGAGTGAGGAACCATCCAACCCGCCGCAGCACCGTTCACCCAGCGACGCACGCGTGGCCTCGGGATTCTCGACGCAGTATGGCTCGTACCCCGTGGAGCCGTCCGTCATGATCGCCTGCCCCGGCGAGTCGGCGACGCAGTAGTAGAAATGCTTCATCTCCGAACCGCCGTCCCGTGCTTCGAGGTTGGTTCCATCGGAAGTTCCCCCCGGCGCGGCCGTCGCCGATTGGCGGTATTCATGCACGTCGTAGATGACGTCGGCGAGGTTCCCCTGATCCGTCGACGACAGGAACTCCCACTGCGGAGTCGCGCAGTTGGTGAGGAGCATCCAGCCCTGCGACGCCTGTTCCTCGTCGGCGACCAGGTAGGCGGAGTTCAACAAACTCGCGTTCAGCATGACGTTTTCGTTCGCGCCGCGGAAGACCACGAGATACGACACGATGCCGCAATCGTTCATCGTCATCGGCCACTGTCCGCCGTCGAGCGTCGCCCGGCTCGGCTCAGAGCCGTCGAAAACCCGAACCCTTTCGTTGGCGGACCGCACCAGCTCATAGTCGCCCCACCTCTCGACGGCCTCCGGCGCCGGGCCGGACATCACGACGTCGAACCCGGCACCCTCCAAAATCGCGACGGAATCGACGGCCGGGGATTCTTCGTCGGCCTCCGTGTCCGTGGCAGGCGTGCTGCCGTCCACCGCAGCCTCCGACGTCGGCGACGCCGAGTTCGCGCCGTCATCGCCTCCGCGGAGTGCGACGGCGATGACGGCACCCGCAATGGCGATCACCGCCAACAAGGCGACGATGATGATCGCCCCACGCATCGTCGGGGACATTCGACCGGAAGAAGCCATCGTGCCCTCCGCATTCGCGTCGCTCCACGGATTGTCGTCGTAAAGCGGTTCGTTCCCGTCCCGGCCCATCGCCCACCGACCTCCTCGTTTCCTGCATGCCTGCGACCTCGAGGCGGCGAGAATCCTTCTTTTGCCCATGAGATTACTACCGGTCACCGATTATCCGTCCCCGTCCCCGCTCCCCCATTCCCCTGCCCCCGTGACTGCACTTCTGCGGACTCGCCCGACCGGCGCTAACTTGCTCGCCATGGGGGAAACGACGACGGCCCGGCCGTCCCTGAACATGATCATCCGCACGCTCAAGTGGTCCGGCATCACGGTGGAGAGGGTCGCCGACGACGGCGACGGCGCCCGCCTCGATTTGGGAAACGGCACCATCTTCAACACGCACAATCTCGAGCACATGCTCGGCAACGCACCGCGCACGAAGTGGCGGCGCATCATCGAGGACTTCATCAAGCCGGCGATCGACGGCATGCCCGACTTCCCCTCGATCGACGAGGTGGATCTGCTGAAGAACACCTACTCCCGCCTGGTGTGGGAGCTGCCCGCGGAGTTCGGGCCCGACGCCTACACGTACTCCCGTAAATTCGGCCCATTCCACGAGGTGCTGCAGATGAAGATGGGACGGCATCTGGCGTGCCTCGCGGATGACACAGTCGCGGGCCGGGACCTGGATTTGCTTTACGACGCCGCCCGCAAAAACACCGAGCTGTTGCACTGCGATGTCGACATCATGACCCACCCGGAAACCGGGGCGATGCTGTGGTCGTTCAAGGGCGACTCGAATCTGGTGGCGTCGAAGCTGCCGTTCGTGCCGGACGCCATCCGGAAGGTGATCGGCGGCGTACGCGGTGAGTCGCGATGGGGCGACTCCCTGGGCCACGGCCTGTTGTTCGCCATTCCGAACCGCCACGAGATCCTGGCCACCGGCTTGGCCGAGCCGAGCGACCTGGCCGCCATCGAGCTCCTCATGAAACTCTCCGCCGACGCCGCCGATCCGACCGGCATGCCCGGCGTGTGGTTCATGCATTGGGGCGGCGGCGAGACGGAAATCGAGGCGGTGACATACGGGCCGCGCCCGATCACCGGTGAATTGCGCTTGTCCGACGGCGCGTTCCGCGAAGCCATCCTGCAGTTGGAGGACGAGATGGGCTACAAGGAGGACTGACCACCGCAATGCGGGCGACGCCCGCCCCTTGTTGCGATTGATTTTCTTTTGCGCGACCATGTCCCCCTGCCGAACGCGAACCCCTCTCCCGCCTCAGCCGGAACCCCCGTCACCGTCCTCTCCGGATTCCTGGGCTCCGGAAAGACCACGCTGCTCAACCATCTGCTGGCCAACCAAGACGGCCGCAAACTCGCCGTCATCGTCAACGATTTCTCCGAGGTCAACGTCGACGCCGGCCTGGTCGCCGCCGGCTCCCACCTCACCCGCGGCGAAGACCGCTTCGTCGAACTGTCCAACGGCTGCATCTGTTGCACCCTGCGCGAGGACCTGGTCGAGGGCGTGGGCAATCTGGCGCGCTCGGGCGACTACGACCAGATCGTCATCGAATCGACGGGCATCTCCGAACCGATGCCGGTGGCCGCGACCTTCGAGTGGGAATTCGACGACGGCTCGCGGCTGGCCGACATCGCCCCCATCGACACGATGGTCACGCTCGTCGACGCCTCGCAGTGCCTGGCCATGCTCCGCTCCGGCCGGGCGTTGGCCGACGCCGACCGCCAGGCCACGCCCGACGACGAGCGCACGGTCTCCGACCTGCTGGTCGACCAGGTGGAGTTCGCGGACCTCATCCTCATCACCAAGACCGACCTCGTCGACGAGCGCCTGGCGCAGGCCACCGAGGACGCCGTGCGCGCGATGAATCCCCGCGCGCGCATCCTGCGCGTCACGGATGGCGAGGTCGGCGCCGGCATCGTCCTGGATGCGGGGCTTTACGACGAAGCCACCGCCGCCGCCTACCACGGGTACGCCGAGGAGTTGGCGAATCCGCACACGCCCGAGACCGAGGAGTACGGGATTTCCTCCGTCACTTTCCGGGGCGACCGCCCCTTCGACCGCGACCGCCTCGTCGCCGCCCTGCGCGCCACCCGCGGGCTCGTCCGCTCCAAAGGCCACTGCTGGATCGCCGACCGCCTGGAAATCGCCCAGGTCTGGAGCCAGGCCGGCCCGAACCTCTCCATTCAGCCGGCGGTGGAATGGGCGCGCACGGACATCGCCCCGTCGAACGAGGTCGTGCTCATCGGCGTGAACTTCGACGCCGGCGCCGCACTGGCGGCCTTCGATGCGGCCATGCTGACCGACGAGGAGACCATGGCGCTGCTCGCCGAACGGTGACGGACGCCGGGGGGGGGAATCCGTCCGCACCGCGGGGCCGGAAGCGGCCGGGGAAATACACGGCCACCCCCTCCATTCGGGGCCGACGGACGGCCGCCGCGCGCGCAGTGGGCCGGTTCACCCTGTTCGCCGGGGTGTGTTCCACGACACCGGTCGATACCAGGGGCACCCAACGTCATACGCCCTCAACTGCGACTATGATGGAGTACGCCGTTCGCATGGTAGGTTCGCCGACAAACCGATGCGAATCGGGAACGCACGATCGGTCGCTTCGGCCGGGTCGGTTCCGGAAGCGGGTCGGCGGTTTTTCAGGACGAACATCCACATTTCAGGAGGAACAATGTCGGAACGCATCGCGCACGCTGGTCTGCGCGGCAAGGTCATGACCGCTGATGAGGCCGCGGCCTTCATCAACCCGGGCGACATGATCGGATTCTCCGGCTTCACCGGCGCCGGTTACCCGAAGGAGCTGCCGGGCGCGCTGGCCAAGCGCATCACCGATGCGAAGGATCGCGGCGAGGAGTTCCGCGTGAAGGTGCTCACCGGCGCCTCCACCGCCCCCGAGCTCGACGCCGCGCTGGCCGAGACCGGCGGCATCGCCTGGCGCATGCCGTACCAGTCCGACCCGAGCATGCGAAAGGCCATCAACGACGGCACGTCGGCCTACTCCGACATCCACCTGTCGCACTCCGGCCCGCAGACGGAGCAGGGCTTCTTCGGCGACCTCAACGTCGCCGTGGTCGAGGCCACGCGCATCACCGAGTCCGGCGGCCTGGTCCCGACCTCCTCGGTCGGCAACAACGTGTCGTACCTGAACGCCGCCGACAAGATCATCGTCGAGGTCAACTCCTGGCAGTCGCTGGGCCTGGAGGGCATGCACGACATCTGGAGCCCGGGCCTGCCGCCGAACCGCCAGATCGTCCCGATCATCGGTTCCGGCCAGCGCGTCGGCACCACCGCCATCGAGATCGACCCGAGCAAGGTCGTCGCCGTCATCGAGACCGACGCCGCGGACCGCAATTCGCCGTTCAAGCCGCTGGACGACGACTCGAAGGCCATCGCCGGCCACCTGATCGACTTCTTCGAGAACGAGGTCTCCCAGGGCCGTCTTCCGGAGAACCTGCTGCCGCTGCAGTCCGGCGTCGGCAACATCGCCAACGCCGTGCTCGCCGGCCTGCTGGACTCCGACTTCGAGAACCTGACCTCCTACACCGAGGTCATCCAGGACGGCATGGTCGAGCTGCTGGACAAGGGCACCATGACCGTCGCGTCGGCCACGTCCTTCGCCCTGTCGCCGGAGGCGGCCGAGCGCATGAACAACCAGGCCGAGGACTACGCCAAGAAGATCGTGCTGCGCCCGCAGGACGTCTCGAACAACCCCGAGGTCATCCGCCGACTCGGCGTGATCTCGTGCAACGGCCTGATCGAGGCCGACATCTACGGCAACGTGAACTCGACCCACATCATGGGCACGAAGATCATGAACGGCATCGGCGGCTCGGGCGACTTCACCCGCAACGCCTACATCTCCACCTTCGTCTCCCCGTCGACGGCGAAGGGCGGCGACATCTCCGCCATCGTGCCGATGGTCTCGCACCACGACCACACCGAGCACGACGCCATGGTCATCATCACCGAGCAGGGTCTCGCCGACCTGCGTGGCCTGGGCCCGCGCCAGCGCGCCAAGGTCGTCATCGAGAAGTGCGCGCACCCCGACTACAAGGAGGCGCTCACCGAGTACGTCGAGCGCGCCGAGAAGGGCGGCCAGTCGGCGCTGCACACCCCGCACGATCTCAAGGAGGCCCTGGGCTGGCACCAGCGCTTCGTCGAGACCGGCTCCATGAAGCAGAAGTAGGGTTCGCGGCTCAGCGCCCCCTGCTTTTCGACGCCCGGCCCGCACATTCCAGATGGGATGTGCGGGCCGGGCGTTTTTCGCGTCATGCCTGGCGGCGGCGGCCTTCCGACCAGGCGCCCCACAGAGTGGCGTAGCGGCCGCGGGCGGCGACGAGCCGCGCGTGGGGGCCGGATTCGATGATGCGGCCGCCCTCCATGACCACGACTCGGTCGGCGGCTGCGGCCTGGTCGAGGCGGTGGGCGACGATGAGCGCGGTGCGTCCTCGGGTGACCTCGTCGGCGGCCCGTGCCAGGGTGTCGGCGCCGGAAGATCCGGCCTCGGCGGTGGCCTCGTCGAGGACCACGACGGGCGGGTCGGACAGGAGCACGCGGGCCAGCGCGACCTGCTGGGCGGCGACGGGGTCGAGGCGGTGGCCGCCGATGCCGACGATTGTGTCCAGGCCGTCGGGCAGCCCGTGGTGCCATTCGGCGCCGACCCGCTCGAGGGCGTCGAGCACGGCGGCGTCGTCGACGTCGGGCGCCGCGAGGGTGAGGTCGTCGCGCAGGGTGCCCTCGAAAACGTGGACCTCCTGGGTGACCAGCGCGACGGTGCGGCCGCGGGCGGCCTCGGCGTCGGTGGTCAGGTCGTGCCCGCCGACCATGACGGTGCCCGAGTCGGCGATGCGCAGGCCGGCGACGATGGCCGCGACGGTGGACTTGCCGGCGCCGGAGGAACCGACCAGGGCGACGGTCTCCCCCGGCGCGATGGTCAGGTCGACGTCGTCGACGGCGCTGCCACGGCCGTAGGAGAAGTTGACTCCGCGCAGTTCGACGCCGGCGGAGGGGTCGGGGTCCGCGTCGGCGTGCTCGGGCCGGCGCTCGCGCAGCACGCCGACGATGCGGGTCAGCGACGTGGCGCCGGACTGGGCGACGTCGAGGACCATCACCATGCGGGTCAGAGGGGCGAACAGTCGCATGAACAGCAGCATCGCGGCGGTGGCGCCGCCGATGGTGGTGTGCCCGGCCTGCACCAGGTAGAAGCCCAGCACCAGCGTCGACGCCATTCCGAGGTATTCGGCGAAGTGCATCCGAGCCATGATGATGTTGTGCGTGATGCGGGCGTCCACGCCATGGCGGACGACCTTCCAGCTCCATTCGGCGATGCCGAGGCGTCGCAAAGCGGCCAGCCCGAAGGCGCGGACCGCGGGCAGGCCGTGGATGGTCGACAGCACCATGCGGGCGCGCTCGGCCATCGCGCCGCGCTCGGCGGCGAAGACGGCCGGGGCGGTGCGCAGGTAGCCGCGCACGGCGAGCACGTGGACGGGGGCGACGACGAGGAACGCCGCCATGAACCTCCAGTCCACCGAGCCCACGCCCGCAATGGACACCAGCACGGTGAACAATGCGCCGGCCGCGATGGGCAGGGTCTGGGTGACCGCGGCCGACACCTGGGCGACGTCGTCGGTGGCGCGGGAGACGACGTCGCCGGCGCCCGCCCTCTCCACGCGCTCGACGGGCAGGCCCAGCGCGGTGCCGACCATGTCCTCGCGCAGGTCCGCGATGGCGGTCTCCGCCAGCCGCGCCACGAGCGTGAAGCCGATGGCGGACAGCACGCCGGAACCGATCGCGGCGGCGATCATCCGGCCGGCGAGTTCGACGATGTCGCCGCGGGCGCCACCGTCGGCGACGACGTCGACGATGCCGCCCATGAGCTTGGGCACCAGCACTCCGCACCACGCGGCGGCGATGAGCACCGCGACGGCCACCGACAGCCGCAGCCCCCGGCCGCGCACGAGGGTGCGCAGATGCTGCAGGGTCTCCCCCGCCCCGGCGACCGGGAAACGGTCCGCGGTCATCGCGGCGTCGCGGCTGTCGACGCCGAACGTTGGGCGCAGGACCCCGGCCAGTTGATTCATTCCGCGCATGTCACGCCACCTCCATCTCGGCCGCCCAGGCGGGGGCGGACGTCAGCACGATCGTCGTGCGGCCGGCGCGATGCTTCACGACGCCCTTCGCCACCGCCTGCTCCGTCACCGAATCGACCGCCGTCGTCGGGTCCGCCAGCACCAGCGCCGGCGGATCCGCCAGCAGCGCGCGGGCCAGGGCGATGCGCTGGCGCTGACCGCCGGAAAGCATGACGCCGGCGTCGCCGATGCGGGTCTCCAGGCCGTCGGGCAGCACCTCGATGACGTCGACGCAGCCGGCGGCGGCCAGCGCGGCGTCGATCTCCGGGCCGGTGGCCTCGGGCCGCACGGCGAGCAGGTTCTCCACGACGGTGCCGTCGAAGAGGTCCGCCGTATGCGGCGCGACCACGACGCGGGACAGGACGTCGCCGAGTTCGGCGTCCGCCAGATCCACGCCGTCGACGAAGAAGCGCCCCCGATCCGGGCGGTGCGCGATGGTCAGCGCATCGACGATCCCGGACATCTCGGCCGCGCCGACCGCGAACACCCGGTGCGACCCCGGCGTCACGGCTTCGCCGTCGATGACGATGGCGGCCGCGTCGTCGTCACGCGCGCCCTCGCCCACCGCAGTGCCGCCCTCCGCCACCGCATAGGGCTCGCGGAGCAGGCCGAGGACGCGCTCGGCGCTGGCCACCGACGTCGCCCACACGGCCGAGGCGTTCTTGCCCAAGGCCGTCATGGGGTCGATGATGAACTGCGCCAGGCCGACGACGGTGATCAGCTCGCCGACGGTGAGATGCCCCTGGATGGCGGCGACGCCCGAGCCCGCCGCGACGAGGGTGACGAAGATGCCGCCCAGCACCTCCACCGATCCGATCAACCGCGCCTCCGCGTCGATCGCGTGGACCGTGGCGTCGAGAGCCTCGCGGGAACGGCCCCGGTAGCGGCCCGCGGCGGTGCGGCGCGCGCCCAGGCCGGCGAGCGTGCGGAAGCCCGCTACCAGGTCC
>NZ_DURI01000080.1 GCF_012837295.1 Corynebacterium sp.
ATGACCTTGATGCCCGTCTCCAGGATCTCGGTCTTGCCCTCGAGCTGGTCGAAGGCCGGCGGCTCGCGGTGGATGCCCCACTGCTCGCCGTCGCGACCCAGGCCCGGCTCGTCCAGGCAGTCGCCCAGCGCGTTGAAGACGTGGCCCTTGACGACGTCGCCGACGGGAACCGAAATCGGCTTGCCCGTGTCGGTGACGTCCGCGCCGCGGACGAGGCCGTCGGTCGGGGCCATGGCGATGGTGCGCACAAGGTTGTCGCCCAGGTGCTGCGCCGTCTCGAGGACGATGGTCTTGGCGACCGAAGGAAGGGTAACTTCCACGGTCAGCGCGTTGTACAGTGCCGGGAGCTCGTTACGCGGGAACTCCACGTCGACGACGGCACCGATGACACGCACGATGCGGCCGACGGCCGTCGCGGTGTTCTGCTCATTGAGAGCTGTGCTCATATCTAGTCACTTTCTCCGCTGTCGTCGAGCGCACCGGCGCCACCGACGATCTCTGTGATTTCCTGGGTGATCTGCGCCTGACGGGCCTGGTTGGCCACGCGCGAGAGGTCCTTGACCAGCTCGGTCGCGTTGTCGGTCGCCGACTTCATGGCGTTGCGTCGCGCCGCGGACTCGGAGGCCGCGGCCTCGAGCATCAGGGCGAACAGGCTCTTCGACACGTACTGCGGCAGCAGCGCCGTCAGCAGCGTGTCGGCATCCGGCTCGAATTCGTAGTCCGGGTGCAGCTCCGCGCCGCCGTCGGAAAGCATGTCCTCGCCCAGTTCCATCTCCTCGGTCTCGATGACCGGCTCGATGGGCAGCATCTGGTGCGCCCGCGGAATCTGGGACAGCATCGACACGAACTCCGTGTAGACCACGTGAACCTGGTCGAAGCCCTGGACGGTCTCGCCGTCCGCCACGCGCAGCCCCTCGCGGTGCTTCGCCTGGCCTTCGGAGGTTGCCACGAAGCCGTCGATCAGGTGACGACGCACATCGTGGGTGAGGTCGTAGTCCGGATCCTGGGAGAAGCCCTCCCAGGTGCCGGCCATCGGCATCTCACGGAAATCGTAGTAATCGATGCCCTTGCGGCCCGTGACGTAGGTGACGGTCTCGTACCCCTCGCCCTTGAGGGTGGCGCGGAGTTCCGCGGCCTTCTTCAGGACGTTGTGGTTGTAACCGCCGCACATGCCGCGATCGGACGTCACCACGAGAATCGCGGCACGGTTGGCGCCTTCGCGCTCGTGCAGCATCGGGTGATCAAGCGAGGAAGCCGAGGCGAGACGTCCGATGACGTTCTCGATCTCGTCGGCGTAGGGCTGGGAGTCCGCAACCCGACGCTGCGCCTTGGTGATGCGCGACGTCGCGATGAGCTCCTGTGCCTTGGTGATCTTCTTCGTCGAGTTGACCGACTTGATGCGGTCTCGCAATTCACGAAGATTCGCCATGTTCTAACGCCTCCCTTCTTTTTCGATAACGGTCATTGCAAACACGCCCCGACTACTTCGCGGCGGACTTGCGGGAGACCGAGATCTGCTGCTTGGTCTGCTCGCCCTCGGCGAGGGGCTCGGCCGGGGCCTCCTTGGCCACGGGAGCGCCGTCCGAAGTCTGGAAACCCTTCTTGAACTCCGCGACGGAGGACTTCAGGGCGGACTTGGACTCGTCGGAGAACGGCTTGCCACCGTCGATCTGCTCGAAGACGGCCTCGTTCTTCGAGTACAGGTGCTCCATGAGCTCCGTCTCGAAGCGGCGGACGTCCTCGACCGGGACATCGTCGAACTCGCCCTCGCCGGCCAGGTAGATCGAGGTCATCTGGTACTCGACCGACTGGGGCTGGTTCTCCTTCTGCTTCAGCAGCTCGACCAGACGCTGGCCGCGCTCGAGCTGACGCTTGGAGGCGTCGTCGAGGTCGGACGCGAACATCGCGAACGCCTCGAGGTCGCGGTAGGACGCGAGGTCCAGACGCAGGTTGCCGGAGACCTTCTTCATGCCCTTGGTCTGGGCGGCGCCGCCGACTCGGGAAACCGAGACGCCGACGTTGATGGCCGGGCGAACGCCCTGGTTGAACAGGTCCGACTCCAGGAAGACCTGACCGTCGGTGATCGAGATCACGTTGGTCGGGATGAAGGCGGAGACGTCGTTGGCCTTGGTCTCGATGATCGGCAGGGCGGTCAACGAACCGGCGCCCATGTCGTCGGACAGCTTCGCCGCGCGCTCCAGCAGACGGGAGTGCAGGTAGAAGACGTCACCCGGGTACGCCTCGCGTCCCGGCGGACGACGCAGCAGCAGGGAGATGGCGCGGTAGGCCTCGGCCTGCTTGGTCAGGTCATCGTAAATGACCAGGACGTGCTTGCCCTGGTACATCCAGTGCTGGCCCAGGGCGGCACCCGCGAAGGGGGCCAGCCACTTGAAGCCGGCGGCATCGGAAGCCGGGGCGGCCACGATGGTGGTGTAATCGAGCGCGCCGTGATCCTCGAGGGTCTTGCGCACGCCGGCGATGGTCGAGCCCTTCTGGCCGATCGCGACGTAGATGCAACGCACCTGCTTCGTCGGATCGCCGGACTCCCAGTTCGCCTTCTGGTTGAGGATGGTGTCCAGGCAGACCGCGGTCTTGCCGGTCTTGCGGTCACCAATGATCAGCTGTCGCTGACCACGACCGATCGGGGTCATCGCGTCGATGGCCTTGATGCCGGTGGCCATCGGCTCCTCGACCGGCTGACGCTGCAGCACGGACGGGGCCTGGAGCTCCAGGACGCGGTCCTCTTCGGCCTCGATGTCGCCCAGGCCGTCGATCGGCTGGCCCAGGGGGTTGATAACGCGGCCGAGGAACTTGTCCCCGACCGGGATGGACAGGACATCGCCCGTCCGCTTGACCTCGTCGCCCTCGGCGAGCGACTCGAAGTTGCCCAGGACCACGACGCCGACCTTGTCGGTGTCGAGGTTCTGCGCGACGCCAATGACGCCGCCCGGGAACTCGAGAAGCTCGTTGGTCATGACCGACGGCATACCCGCAACCTGCGCAATGCCATCAGCAGCAC
>NZ_DURI01000081.1 GCF_012837295.1 Corynebacterium sp.
AGGGCCAACGCCCCCGCCGCCGCCGTCGCGACCAGTCGCTTCCCGCGGCCGCCCCCGCGCCGGGTCACCGCGGGGTCGCCTTTCCGGCGTCCTTCTCCGCCTTGGCCAGGTCCGGCAGCAGATCGTGGGCGCGCCGGGCGAGCTTGCGCTCGTCGGCGTACGCCAGGCGTTCGACCAGCGTCGATGCGGGGAACCAGGTCACTTCGGTGACCTCGGGATCCTCGTCGTTGAGGTCGCCGTCGACGTAGCGCAGCAGGTGGTGGTGCACCGTCTTGTGGATGCGCGTGCCGTCGGAGATGAACCAGTAGTCGATGACGCCCAGCTCGGCGATGACCTCGCCGTGGATGCCCGTCTCCTCCCACACTTCGCGTTCGGCGGTGGAGTCGTGGGCTTCGCCGGGTTCGACGTGGCCCTTCGGCATCGACCACAGCAGGCGGCCGCGGCGGTCGAGCCGGCCGATCAGCGCGACGTAGATGCGCGACAGGTCAACGTTGCCGTCGTCGCCGACGGCTTCGGCCAGGCCGGAGACGACGAGCCCGCCGGCCGACGTTTCGATGGACGTCCGCATCCGGTCGCGCTGTTCGCCGCCGCGCTGCGACGGGCGTCCTGCTGCCGGACGGCGTCCGGGGCGTCCCTTGGACTGGTTCGCTTGACGACGCCGCTGTCCGCCCCGACCCGACCCCGACCTCGCGCCGGAGCGGGATCCCGACCGCTGCGAACCCTTGCCGGAACCCGACTTGGCCTGGGAGTTCTTCGGCGAGTCCTTCTTCGGGGAGCCCCCGTCCTTGACCGTGACGCCGGTGCCGCCGGCGCCACTGGTGGAGCCGGCGCCGTCCGGGGCGTTGCCGGAGTTCCGCGAATTTTGGGAGTTCTGGGAGTTCTGGTTCTTCTGGGCGTTGTGGGAGTTGGCCGAGTTCCCGCCGGAGCCGGAACCCCGGCCGCGGCCGCCGCGGCGACGGCGGCGCGAACGGTTGGCGGATCCCGAACCCGAACCGGAGCCCGAGCCGGAAGCGCCGCCCTTGCCCGCGTTCGCGTTTGAATCGGAACCGGAATTGGCGTTGGAGCCGGAACGTCCGCCCGACTTCTCGCCGCGCGCCGCCGAGCCCGAACCGGAGCCCGGGTTCTGATTGGCCCCTTGGCCGCCATCCTGCGGGCGTCCGCTGCGCCGACGCGAACGGCGGCGGCGCCGACGCTGCGGCCCCGCCGTCCCCTCGTTCCGTTCGGCATCGTTCATTCCTCACAGACTACCGGGCCGTTCGGAGCCTGCGGGTATTGTGTCGCACGTGACCGACGCCCCGACTCCCCAGCGCACCCCCGACCACGCCCACCAGGGCCCCGTCGGAGGAGGGGGCGACGCCAACGTCGATGCGGCCGTCGATCCGGAGGTGCGGCGGACCGCGATGCTGGCGGTGGCGGATCAGGCCATCGGCCGGGAAGCCGAACTGCTCGCCCCCTTGGCCGCGGCCTTCGCCGACGCCGGGCATTCCCTTTATCTGGTGGGCGGCTCGGTGCGCGACGCGCTGATGGGCCGGTTGGGCAACGATCTGGACTTCACCACCGGCGCCCGCCCCGAGGTGATCGCGGCGATTCTGGAGGACTGGGCGGAGACGACGTGGGACACCGGCATCGACTTCGGCACCGTCTCCGCGGAGAAGAAGGGCCGGCAGGTGGAGATCACCACCTTCCGCTCCGATGAATACGACCAGGTCAGCCGCAATCCGGAGGTGACCTTCGGCGACTCCCTCGAAGGGGACCTGGTCCGCCGGGATTTCCGGTGCAACGCCATCGCCGTTGAACTCCACGCCGACGGCACGCGCTCCTTCCGCGATCCCCTCAACGGCTTCGACGACGTCGTCGCCGGCGTCCTGGACACCCCGGGCGCGCCGGAGGTCAGCTTCGGCGACGACCCGCTGCGCATGTTGCGGGCCTGCCGTTTCACCTCCCAGCTGGGCTTCGGGGTGTCCGATCGCGTCCGTGCCGCCATGAAGGACATGAACGGCGAGATCCGGCGCATCACGGCCGAGCGCGTCGCCACCGAACTGGACAAGATGATCCTGGGCGCAGACCCGTCGTCCGGCATCGACCTCATGGTGGACACCGGCCTGGCCGACCACGTCATGCCGGAGATCCCGGACATGAAGATGACCCAGGACGAGCACCGTCAGCACAAGGACGTCTACCAGCATTCGCTGCAGGTCATGCGCCAGGCGATCGAGCAGGAGGAGCCCGGCGAACCCGACCTCGAACTGCGCTGGGCGGCGCTGCTCCACGACTGCGGCAAGCCCGCCACGCGCTCCTTCACCGAATCCGGCAACGTCAGCTTCCACCACCACGAGGTCGTCGGCGCCAAGCTGGTGCGCCGCCGACTGCGCAAGCTCAAGTACCCCAAGCGCGTCACCGAGAACATCGCGCAGCTGGTCTACCTGCACATGCGCTTCCACGGATACGGCGACGCCGCCTGGACGGACTCCGCCGTGCGCCGGTACGTCACCGACGCCGGCCCCTTGCTGGGAAAGCTCAACAAGATCGTGCGGGCGGATTGCACGACGAGGAACCGTCGTAAAGCGGCCCGCTTGGGCCGGGCCTGCGACGACCTGGAGACCCGCATCGCCGAACTCGCCGCCGCCGAAGACCTGGCCAAGGTGCGCCCCGACCTCGACGGCAACGACATCATGGAGATCCTCGACCTCGGCCCAGGCCCCGAAGTCGGCGAGGCGTGGAAGCACATGAAGGACGTGCGCCTGGACCAGGGGCCGCTCGAGCGCGAGGACGCCATCCTCGAGCTCAAGCGCTGGTGGACCGAGCGAGAGGGCTGAGCAGGACCGAGCCGGACCGGGCGCCGGGACCTAGCCGGGACCGAGCGGGGACCGAGCCGGGCGTGGGGCGGCGGCCGGTGGATCGATTCGCCGCGCCGGGCATAATGGGCGGGGTGGAGCAGGAAAACCTTTTCGGAGACCGCCTTTTCAATTGCCTCGAGCGCAACGACCCCGCCGCGGGGATGCTGCTCGTCGCCGCCCCGGGCATGGAGTCGCCGGAATTCGCCCGCAGCGTGGTGTTCATCGTCGAGCACGACGAAGCCGGCACCCTCGGCGTCGACCTGACCACTCGGTCGCAGACGCCCGTGCACAACGTCCTCGAGCCGTGGGCGGGCCTGATGTCGAAGCCGCCGGTCGTCTACGTCGGCGGGCCGGTCAATCAGACGCAGCCCGTCTGCATCGGAGTGCTGCGCACCGGCGCCGAGGTCCCCGAGGGCCTCGACGAGGACACCGGCGCTCCCCTGCTGGAGAAGCTCGCCCACCGGTTCGCGCTGGTCAACCTCGGCGTCGAGCCCTCCGACGTCACTCCGCACCTCGACGGCGCGCGCCTCTTCGCCGGCTACTCCGGCTGGGCGCCCGGCCAGCTGCACGACGAAATCGAGCGCGGCGACTGGTACGTCGCCCCCGCCCTGCCCAGCGACGTCCTCGCACCGGGCGCGGCCGACGTGTGGGGCGACGTCATGCGCCGCCAGCCGTGGCCGCTGCCGTTGTACTCGACCTACCCCGTCGATGTCCGTGACAACTGACGGGATGGGCGGTGGGCGTCGCAAAGCAACCGGCCCCGCCCCCGCCCCCGCCCCCGCCGACCCGCACCCCATCCGCGGCGGCATCGCCGAAGCGTGGCCGGTGGCGATCGGCCTGGTGCCGCTGGGTCTCGCGTTCGGCGTGCTGGTGACTCAGACGGGGTTCGCGTGGTGGTGGACGCCGGTGTTCTCGATCCTGGTGTACGCCGGGTCGATGGAGTTCCTGGCGATTGGCCTGGTCATGGCGCATACGGGCCTGCTGGGGTCGGCCGTGACGGCGTTCATGGTGAACTTCCGGCACATCTTCTACGGCCTTACGTTCCCCCGCGACGTCATCGGCGCGCGCCCGGGCGGCAGCCGCGTGCTGAGGTGGCTGGGTCGCGCGTATTCGACGTACGCCCTGACCGACGAGGCCTACGCCATCGCCTCGGCGCGGCCGCCCGGCATGCCGCTGCGCGGGGCGCGCCTGCTGACCATCCAACTGTTCTGCCAGCTGTCGTGGGTGGTGTCGGGCATCGTCGGCGCGCTGGCGGGCCGCGGGCTGCCCGAGGGGCTGGTCGGCTTCGAATTCGCCCTGACGGCGCTGTTCACCGTCCTGGCGATGGACGCGTTCCGCCTCAACCGCGACTGGTCGCTGCCCCTGTCGGCGCTGGCGTGCGTCGCGGTCGGATGGCTGATCAATCCGGGGCAGATGCTGGTCATCGGCCTGATGCTGTACTTCTGCGTGCTGCTCGCGCGCGTGTGGTCGCCGGGGCTCGATCGCGTCATGCGCTGGGGCGGCGGGCCCGGGTCCGATTCGCTTGACGACGCCCACGTCCCCGCGTCCGGCGGCGGAAGCGGCGAGAGTGGCCGGAAGGAGGCGCCGTGATGCCCGATTCCGGTTATGTTCTGGCGTCCCTGCTGGTGATGGGCGCGGTGACCGTCGCATTGCGATGGGCCCCCTTCGCCTTCATCCGCGTCCTCCGCGGTTCCGAGCTGGTGAGGTTCCTCGGCGTGACCATGCCCGTCGGCGTCATGGTGGCGCTGGTGGCGTACACCCTCGTCGACCGGATGGGCCTGATCGGCGGCGGTGATGGTGGTGCGGAGGCCGCCGCCGGCAGTGGTGAGGGGGGTGGCGGCACCGGGTTCTTCGACGCGGTGGTGGCAAACGGCGATCCCGGCGGTTGGTGGGCCGCTCCCCTGGCGCTCGCCGTGACGGTCGGGTTGCATTTGTGGCGTCGGAATTCCGCGTTGAGCATCCTGGCCGGCACCGCGCTGTACGTGCTGCTGGTCAACGTCATCGCCTGACGGGCCGGGGGCGGACGGATTCCCTCGGCCCTGCCGAAAACGCGGGCTACGCGCGAAGGTGGCCGATGCGCTCCCAGGCCGGATCCTCGGCCGCCACGATCTCGTGGTCGCCCTCGGTCCACGTGTCGGTCAGCGAGGCCAGCCGCTCCGTGGCGTCGGTTTCGGGATCGACGTAGAAGTGCAGCAGGCGCATCCCGTCGGCGGTCTCGGTGGCCACGAGCAGGCCGTCGTCGGCGAGCGTCGCCATCGCGTCCTCGTGGAAGTCGGCCAGGGCCTTCGCCGACGCTTCGCCGGCCTGGCCGTCGTCGAGCACGTCGGCGAACAGCAGCTGCGCCACCACGTGGCGGGTGAACAACGGTCCGACCAGCGGCGACAGCGGCGCACGCGTGCCGACCATGACCGGCTTGCCGTCTGCCTGGCCCTGCAGCGTCAGCCACCGCGGGCACGCGCCGGCCAGCCGATCGATGAACCCCGGGAGCTCGGCCAGCGGCATCGCGCCCTCCGGCTCTTCGGCGGCGAAGGCGAAGGACCGCAGCCACAGGCCGAAGTCCTCCTCCCCCAGCGCCAACTGCAGCAGCATGAAACCGACGTGTGCGACGTCGCGCTCGCCCTCCTCGCCCGCCGCCACGAAGTTCGCGAAGACCGGGTGGAACAGACGGACGTCCGCGACGCCCTGCCCAGCGGCCACCGCCACGCGCGCCTCGGCGGGGTCGATCTCATGGCCCGCCCACGTCACCGTGGAAATCGGCTCGGCCGTGCGCAGGTCGGTGAAGGACCACACGGGGCCGTCGTCGGGCGCGGCGTCCAGCCAGCGACGCGCGATGTGCCGCACGCGCGGATCGCCTGCGGCGGTAACGGTGAGCAGGTGCCGCGAGAACGGCTCGCCGGCGCCGAAACCCCACACCAGGCGCTCGTCGATCGCGGACACCCGCGGCCCGACCTCGGCCTGGATGTCCATCGGCCCCGCATCGCCGAAACCGCCGCCGCCGAAATTCGCCCCGCCTGTGAACGCGGCGTCGAGGCGGTCGGCGCCCTCGGCCGTCCACCAATCCCAGAACGCGGTGATCGCACCGTCGCGGGCGCCGGCGTCGCGCGCCGCACCGGACGCGGACCCGGACGCGGCTGCGGCTGCGGCTGCGTCCGTGTCTCCCGCTTCGCCTGCGGCTCCCGGCTTTTCGGTCATGGTGGCACTCCCCTTGTCGACGGTCCGTGGTTATCTTCGCCAACGCTACGTCACCGGGCGCCATCTCTCAGGGCACGCGCGTCCCCGCTCAGCTGACGGCGTCGGCGGTGGCGCGTTCCTCGAATTCGCGGCCCCATTTGGCGGCGTAGACGGCGCACATCATCAGCTGGATCTGGTGGAAGATCATCAGCGGCAGGATGATCACGCCCGCGCCGCCGGACCCGAAGATGACGGCGGCCATGGGCAGACCCGTGGCCAGGGACTTCTTGGAGCCGCAGAACTGGATGGCGATCCGGTCGCGGCGGTCGAAGCCGGCGCGCCGGGCGATGAACCCGGAGATCCGCAGCAGTCCCTCGACCATCACCACGGACAGGACGCAGAGGATCACGATGTCGGTGACGGGCACGCGCGACCAGATGCCGTCGACCATGCCCTCGGAAAACGCGGCGTAGACGACCATGGCGATGGAGATGCGGTCGACGTTCTTCGTCGCCTTGGCCGCGGCGAATTTCAGCGTCCACTTCCGCAGCAGCTGGCCCAGCGCGAACGGCAGCAGAAGCTGGATCGAAATGTCCAGGAACACCGACCCATCGACCTTCACGCCATCGCCGGTGGCCATGAGCAGCATGACCAGCACGGGGGTGATCACGATGCCGAGCAGGTTCGACGCCGACGCGCTGACGATGGACCCGGCGACGTTGCCGTGCGCGATGGACGTGAAGTTCACCGACGACTGCACGGTCGACGGCACGAGCGTCATGTACAGAATGCCCAGGTAGAGCCCGGGCGCGAGCACCCAGTCGAGCGGTTTCAGCGCCAGCCCGATGATGGGGAACAGCACGAACGTCAGCGCGAGGATGGTCAGGTGGAGCCGCCAGTTCTTCAGGCCGTCGAGGGCCTCGCGGGGGCTCAGGCGGGAGCCGTAGAGGAAGAACAGCAGGCCGATGGCGATCTTCGTCGCGATGCCGAAACCCTCGGCGAATGCGCCGCGGGCGGGCAGGAAAATGGCGATGATCACGGCCAGCACGATCATCACGATCAAAGGATCGGGGCGCCACGAGCGCAGACGGTTCCACATGGGGAACAAGGTTATCCCCTGGCCCGGACGACCGGGAGGGTTACGGCGGTTCGGGGGCCGGGCGCGCCGATGAGTTAACCCACCCCGAATGAGCAAACCCACCCGTTGCAGCGGGTGGGTTAAGTCATTCGAGGTGGGTTAGGCCGTTTTGCTTTACGACGTCCCGGCCACTCCCCTATTCACCGTCGTTCGCGCGAGCGGCGCGGCGCAGTGCATCGCGGTCGACGGCGGTGCCGGTGTTGGCGGTGCGGGCGTTGGCGGAGCCGAAGGTGGCGTTGCCGTCCTCGCACATGCCGTTGAGGCCGCAGGAGCCGCAGCCGCCGGTCACTCCGCAGTCGGCGGAGGGGTCGCGGGGCACGTTGGTGGCGGCGGCGGAAGTCGCGTCGGCGGAGGCATCGGTGGAGCAGCACGACGGATCGGCGGCCTCGGTGGGAGTGCAGCACGCGTCGGCGCCGGTAGTGGCGGTGGTGCCGGCGGAGTTTGCAGTGCCGGCGGTGTTGGAGTCGCAGGTCGCCGCCTCGGCGGAACCGCAGCCGCAGCCGGAGCCGCAGGCGCCCGTGTCGGAGGAACAACATCCGTCGGACCCGGATTCGGCGGACTTCTTGGCGTCGTAAAGCGCGATCGTGTGGGAACCGATGGCGCCGCCGACGCCCAGCATCGCCAGCCCCAGCAGACCCGCGACGACGACCCACAGCCACATCCAGCCCGACGCCTCCGGGCGGATGGCCAGGAACGCCAGCGCCGCCGCGCCCGCGAACGCCAGCGCGGAGACGGCCCACGGCGGGCCCGCGACGCGGTGCGTGATGTCCCAGTTCTCCTTGGACTTGCGGGCCTCCGGCGCACGAATGCCGACGTACGCGTTGCCCGGCAGCTTGGCGGACCACGCCAGACCAGCCACCACGGCGACCACGACGGCCACGACCAGCAAAATCACCGGAATCACGATCATGCGCACCAGTTTAGGGGCACGGGGCGCGGCGGCGAAAACGGTGGTCGTGCGGTGCGGGCGGAGAACGCTTGTGAACATGAACGGCTCACTGCAGCAAGTGATTACATCACTTTCTATAGTGAGCGCCTCACTTTCTAGAGTGACGGCGTCAGTTCCTTTAGTGAGGACCATCAGTTGCTAGAGTGAGGGCATGAGTCAGTCACTGACGGATGCAGCTGTTTCCGCATACCGGGCGCTATTGGAAGGTGGCCGCGAAGGCACCCGGCTCGAAGCCAAGCGAGTCCGCGAGAAGGTCGACCGTGCAGTGTGGGAAACGGTTTCAGCTTTCGCCAACACCGAAGGCGGCTTACTTTTGCTCGGCATCGACGAACAAGAGGGTTGGGCCGTCACCAGCGGATTCGACGCCGAGAAGGTCATGCAACGGTTGAAAGCCGGCCTCGAAGCAAGCGCAAAAGCTGACCCGAAAGTCACGCCGATTCCCCGGTATGAACTGGACTTCGTCGACCTCGGCGATGCCGGCGAGTTCATCGCATTGCGCATTCACCCCATGCGCGAGGACCCGTTTCTCATCCGGCAGATGCCATGCTTCGTGTCCGGCGTGGGAATGCCCAACGGCTCGTACACGCGCATCGTCGACGGGGATCATCGGCTGAACGGCTATCAGATCAGCGAGCTCCGCGGACTCGGCGGCGCAGACGTCAGTGACCGCCAACCGGTGTCGGGCGCGACCGTCGGAGACCTCGATGATGAGGCGATCAGTGGCGTGCAGGATCAGATCAAACGGCTTCACTCACGGCAGCTGGACGGAGTCACCACTAAAGAGGAGATGCTCACCAGGATCAACGCGACGGACAACGCGGGCCACGTGACTTTGGCGGGGCTCCTGGTTTTGGGAAAGTACCCCCAGCAGTACTACGACCAGCTGTTCATCGACGTGGTGGTCCATCCCGGGCGCGAGAAGTCGACTGACCCGACCGGCATCCGATTCCTAGACCGCCGGGTGTGTGACGGGAGAATGCCGCTGGCCATCGACGACGCAGTCAATGCGGTCGTCCGGAATTTGCGGACAACATCAGTGGAATCCGGCACCGGCGTCGTCAGTGAACCCGAGATCCCGGTGGTCGTACTTCGCGAAGCCATCGCCAACGCCGTCATCCACCGGGACTACGGCGAAGTGGGGCGAGGAACCCAGATCGCCGTCGACGTGTACCCGGACCGCGTCGAGGTCTCGAATCCCGGTGGACTGTGGGGTGGGCGCACGGTCGACAACCTCGACGAAGGAGTTTCCGAATCCCGGAATACGGCGCTTAAGGCGCTGATGATGAGGGCCATCGACGAGGAAGGTCGCGCGATCGTCGAAAGCCAGGGATCCGGAATTCGCCGCATGATCGCAGTCCTCGCCAGCCGGGGCATGCCGCATCCTGAGTTCAAGGCACAGATCGGGCGATTTGCCGTGACAATTCACCGTTTTGGGCTGCTCAACCCCGAAACTCACCAATGGCTGAAAGATTACGCGGGCGGGGCCGCCGACGGCATCAATCGTAATCAGCAAATCGCGCTGGTCCTGGCAAAGCAGATGGGCGTCGTCACCGCCCAGAACCTGCGCAACCAATTCGGCGTCGACTCCGACGACGCACGAACCGACATCAATGAACTGGTTGATCGGGGGCTCCTCGAAATCGTCAGCACATCCGGGCCGGGCAGCGAACGTTATGGGCTCGTCTTGTTCGGGGATCATTCGAGGATCAGTGAACGACAGCGGGAGATTCTGCAGATCCTTGACCCGGTGAACCCCCGGACCGTACGAGAAATCGCGGAAGACATCGGGCTCTCCGTCGGCGCCGTGCGCAATCATCTCCGAGACCTCGTCGAGGCCGGATTCATCGAACCAACCGCTCCACCGTCGAGTCGCAACCGGGCGTACTTGCTCGCCGACCCCAAGAGGCACGCGGGTTCGTCGTAAAGCAATCCCCGCTATCCGGCCTCTATCCGACGGATTCCGCCCCGCCCACTATGCTGTGTACCCATGACCAACAGCGGGAACACCGACAACAGCACCACCGCCGCCGCCCCCACCGGCGCGGCGTCCGCCGAAGCCGAGGGCACCGGCCACCGCTACACCCCGGGCGTCGCGGCCCGGGTGGAGGCGGATTGGCAGCAGCGCTGGACCGAGCGCGGCACCTTCCACGCCCCCAACCCGGTCGGCGACCTCGCGCCGGCCGATGGCGCGGAGCTGCCGAAGGACAAGCTGTTCGTGCAGGACATGTTCCCGTACCCGTCGGGCGTGGGCCTGCACGTCGGCCACCCGCTGGGCTACATCGCCACGGACGTCTTCGCCCGCTTCCACCGCATGCGCGGCGCGAACGTGTTGCACACGCTGGGTTACGACGCCTTCGGCCTCCCCGCTGAGCAGTTCGCCGTCCAGACCGGCACGCACCCGCGCGTGACCACCGAGGCGAACATCGCGAACATGGAGCGCCAGCTCGGCCGCCTGGGCCTGGGCCACGACAAGCGCCGCGCCTTCGCCACCAC
>NZ_DURI01000082.1 GCF_012837295.1 Corynebacterium sp.
CCGGCGCCGGCCGCGCCCGCCGCGGACCCGGCGCACTTGATCAGGAAGTCCGCGGCGATGACGGCCAGGTCGAGCGCGGCGGCGGCGATGAGACCGAACCCTTCGACGGCCGCGGCGTCGATCCCCGTGGCGTGGCCGTCGAGCGTCCCCGCTCCGGTGGCGGCGCGGAGCAGGCTGTCGGCCGCGGCCGTGCCCGACTCGCCGGTCCAATTCCCGGCGACGGAGTCGGCGACCGACCACCAATCGTCGACCGCCCCGGGCGCCGCGACCGGCATCGCTCCGGCGGCGGGCGCGGCGAGATCCGGCACGGCGGAGGTCAGCAGCTTCGGCACGTCCTGCATCTGCGAAATCACGCCATCACCTCGCCATCGCGGGCGAAACGCGCGGACGACGCGTCTTCGGCGTCGCCGACCTCCCCGGCGAACCGGTCCAGCGCCCCGGCCGCCCCGTCGGCGTACCGGCCCAGCGCCGCGACGCGGCCCTCCTGCGCCCGCGACGCCGCGGTCAGGGCGGACAGGAACCGCGCCACGGGCGAATCCGGGGCGAGGGGCTGCGCGTGGGCGTCGTCAAGCAAGGCGGGAACGGCTCCCACCTGCGGCGCCGAAGCGGGAAGCAACCCGCGCAACCGGGCCGCCGCCGCGGTCAGCGCCGCGGGATCGGCCGCCACATGCGGGCTCGCGGACGGGAAAACTGGGTCATGGTCGGTCGGGAATGCGGACGGCGGACGGGGCATGGCGCTCCTCGGATCGCGGTGTACGTGTCAGCCCCTTAGACGCGCCCCGGCGCCGATCGGTTCCATCGGATTTCCGCGAGCCCCCGCCGGCCGCCCCCGTCGTTGTATTTTGGAGGCCATGGACATCACCGTCGTCGACCATCCGCTCGCCGCGTCGCGCCTCACCATCATGCGCGACGCCCGCACCGACAACTCGGGCTTCCGGGCCGCGCTCGCCGACCTCGGCGCGATGCTCATCTACGAGGCCAGCCGCGAACTCGACGTCGAGGACTTCGACGTGGAGACCCCCGTGACCTCGGCCCGCGGGCACCGCCTGCGTCGGCCGCCGATCATCGTGCCGGTCATTCGCGCGGGCCTGGGCATGATCGATCCGGCGCTGTCGATGATCCCGGACGCGCAGGTCGGATTCATCGGCCTGGCGCGCGACGAGGAGACGCACGAGCCCGTGCCGTACCTCGAGGCGCTGCCGCACGACCTGTCGGGCCAGCCGGTGTTCCTGGTCGACCCGATGCTGGCGACGGGCGGTTCGCTGCTGCACGCGCTGCGGCTGCTCGTCGATCGCGGCGCGGACGACATCACGGCGGTGTGCATGGTGTCGGCGCAGGCCGGCGTCGATGCGCTGCAGGATTCCGGGTTCCCGGTGCGCCTGGTCACGGCGACCATCGACCCGGATCTCAACGACGACGCCTACATCGTGCCGGGTCTCGGCGACGCGGGCGATCGCCTGTACGGCCCCCGCAACATCGACCTGTAGGGGGCTTGACGACGGCCCGCCGCCACCCCGTGCGGCCGGCCCGTCGGGCATGCCCGTGCGTCAGGCGCGGCCCCACACGGTGGCGTCCTGGGTCTGCTTGACCACGTTGTTTTCCGTGATCAGCAGCCCGTCGGGGCTCATCTGGTATTTCCAGGCGCCGTTCTGGGCGACGATGCGGTCGCCCTCGTCGACGATGATCGGGGCTTCCAGCGATCCGGTTTCGCCGGCGTCGCCGCGGTAGTACTTCGACCCGTCGTCGGCCTGGCATGCCGCGGCGCGGGTGCCGTTTTCGGTGGCGACGACGGCGAGGGCGCGGTCGCCGTCGTGGCAGCGGGCGCGGGATCCCATCCAGCCGCGGGCGTCGACGTCGCTGCGGCCGGTGCCCAGGTCATCGCGCGGCTCGGTGGTGGGCGTCGAGCTCGAGCCGGTGGGCTTCGAGGTGCTCGTCCGCGTCGAGGAGGACTTAGACGAGGTCGTGGAGCTGCTCGTGCTCGTCGACGACGAGGTCGAGGTGGAGCTGCTCGTGCTCGTCGAGGTCTCGGTCGCGCTGCTTTCCGACGTCGCCGGCGCCGAGGGGGCGGCCGTGGGCATTTCCGGTTCGTCGTTTCCCGTGGCCAGGTACAGGCCGAGGGCGACGGCGACGACGAACACCAATGCCGCGGCCACCACCCCGATGGCGATGGCCAGGGTCTTCGTCGTAGCGGTGCCGCGATTGCCGGGAGAGCTCATGGGGTCATTGTGACACTCGGATGGGGCCCATGTGAAAGGTGGGGCGAAAGTTACATGGGCACTGCATGGCCGCGCGCTGCCATGCGCGCGCCGGGGTCAGCGCTGGCCCCACACTTCGGTGGTCATGTTGTGCTGGACCACGTTGTTCTGGGTGATGAGCAAGCTCGACGGCGACATCTGGTACTTCCAGGCGCCGTTGCGGCCGACGATGCGGTCGCCCTCGTCGACGATGATCTCCATCTCGATCGGGTTGGATCCGTTGAGTCCCCGGTAGTACTTGTAGCCGCTGCCGGTGTCGCAGGCCACGGCGAGCGTGAGGTTGCCGGCGCTGTCGTGCGTGCGCAGGACCGCCATCGCCTCGTCGCCCGCGTCGCAGCGCGTGTAGTACCCGATCCACCCGCGCGAGTCGACGTCGTTGCGGCCGGTGCCCAGGTCAACCGACGAGGACGAGCGGTCGCGGGTCCTCTCCCGAACCGTCGTGGTCTCCGTGGCTTCGCGAGCTTCCTCGGTGACCGTGACGGTTTCGGGCGCGGCCTCCTCGGCGGTGACCGTCGTCGGCTGGGCGATCGGCGCGACGGGGCCGCCGTCGGAACCGTTCGCGGAGTCGCCGCGGTTCATCAGCATCGCGACCGCGATTCCGCCCACGGCCAGGAGCGCCACCACCACGGCGACGATGGCGACGATGAGCCCGGTCGACGCTCCGCCACGGCCCGCGACCGGCGCGGCGGGCGCGAACGACTGGGTCGGCGGGAACGGATTGCCGCCGGCGTACGGGGAATCGTCGGGAAACGACGAATCGTCGAAAAACGGCCGATCATTGGGGTTGCCCGGGCTGCTCATGCCGCCATTCTCGCAGAGCACGCACACGGTTTCGACCGGGCGACCTCGCCGTCGGCCCCGTTCCGCTGAGACCCACCCCGCAAAGCGCGGTACCCGGTGCGCCTACACTCGGAAAACGTGATGGAGGACTTCATTCGGGAATGGTGGACGCGCAACGAGGGCCAGGTGCTCGCCTGGCGACGTCATCTGCATGCCCATCCCGAGCTGTCCCACATGGAGCACGGCACCACCCAGTTCGTCGCGGACAAGCTCCGCGCCGCCGGCCTCGAGCCCGTCATGTTCCCGAACACGGGCTTGATGGTGGACATCGGCGACGCCGGCGGGCATTCCGGCGCGGCGGGGGAGCGCGTGGGGCGCCTGGCCTTCCGCGGCGACATGGACGCCCTGCCCATCACCGAGGCCACCGGCCTGTCCTACGCCAGCGTCAACGAGGGCGTCATGCATGCCTGCGGCCACGACTTTCACACCGTGATCACCCTGGCCACCGCCATCGCCATGGCCGAATACCAGAAGACGCGCCCGTTGCCGGTGCCGCTGCGCTTCATCTTCCAGCCGGCCGAGGAAGTCATGGTCGGCGGCGCCCCGGACGTCATCGATTTCGGCGCCCTCGACGGCGTCGAGCGCATCTTCGCCGTCCACTGCGAGCCGAAGCTGCGCGTGGGCCAGGTGGGCGTGCGCGTCGGCGCGATCACGTCCGCGTCCGACACCCTGGACATCCACGTGGAGGGCCCGGGCGGCCACACCTCGCGCCCGCACCTGACCGCGGACGTCGTCTACGCGCTGGGCAAGCTGGTCACCGACCTGCCGGGCCTGCTCAGCCGCCGCGTCGATCCCCGCACGGGCACGGTCCTGGTCTTCGGTGCGGTCAATGCCGGCTACGCCGCCAACGCCATCCCCGCCGAGGGGCGGCTGCAGGGCACGATCCGCACCGCGGACATCAAGACCTGGCGCGCGATCGACCCGCTGCTGCGCGAGCTCATCGACCAGGTGCTCGCCCCGACCGGGGTCACCCACCGCCTCGACTACGAGCGCGGCGTGCCGCCGGTGCTCAACGACGACTACTGCACGGCCCTGGTCGCCGAGACCGTCCGCCGCGTCGACGAGAACGCCGTCATCGAGGCACCGCAG
>NZ_DURI01000083.1 GCF_012837295.1 Corynebacterium sp.
AACGGGACGGCAGCGGCCGCATCGTCCGACTGCCAGACCGGCCGCCCCGTCGTTTTCCCTGACGCATGGCCCCGCCTTCTTTAAGGTGGGGCCATGATCGTCGTGGGCGGAGAAATGCTGGTGGACCTCGTGCCCGTGCCGGGCGCGCCGAATGCGCCAAATGAGCCCGATGCGCAGGATGCGCCGGGTCCCGATCTGCGCCCGCATTTGGGCGGCGGCCCGTTCAACGTTGCCATCGCGGCGGGGAGGCAGGGCACGGAGGTGGCGTTCCTGTCGCGCCTGTCCACCGACGCCTACGGCCTGGCAGGGCTGGCGCGCCTGGCGGAGGCGGGCGTCGACGCCTCGCTCGTGCAGTTGGGCGAGGAGCCCACGACCCTCGCCGTCACCCAGCTGGCCCCGGACGGGTCGGCCGCCTACGACTTCCATTGGGCGGGCGCCGCCGATCGCCTGGTCGCCGACCCGGGCCCGCTCGAGGCGGACGTCGTCTGCCTGGGCACGTGCTCGCTGGTCTTCGAGCCGGGCGCGACGGTGTACGAGACCGTCCTGTTCCGCGAGGCCGACCGCGGCCGCGTCGTCGCGCTGGACCCGAACATCCGCCCGGCGATCATCGCCGACCCCGGCCTGTACCGCGAGCGGTTCCGGTCGTGGCTGCCGCACGTCACGGTGCTCAAACTCTCCGACGCCGATCTCGCCTGGCTTTACGACGACCCGCGCGCCGACGTCCGCCGCATTTGCGCGGACATCGCCGCGGAATTCCGCGGCGCGGTGATCCTGACGGAGGGCGCGGGAGGGGCGACGGCGTTCACGGCGCGGGGCGAGGTCTCGGCGGCGGCTCCGGCGGTGGAGGTCGCCGACACGATCGGGGCGGGGGACACGGTGATGGGCACGATCGTCGCGGAGATCGACGCGCGGTTGCGCGACGCCTCCCACGTGGTGCCCGGCGGCACCGCCCCGGCCGACGTCGTCCGCGCCTGGGGCCCGGAGCAGTGGGGGCCGATCCTGGAGCGGGCGGTGCGCGCGGCGGCGATCACGGTGTCGCGGCCCGGGGCGAATCCGCCGTCGGCGGCCGAACTCGGGTAGCGCCGCCCCCACCGGCCGGGTGGGTTGCTCCCGGATAGGCCGTCGTCAAGCGGTGGGCTACCCTGTGAAACCGTGACTGACGCGAAGAACCCCACCCCGAACCAGGCCCAGACGCCCGCCACCGACCTGCCCGAGCAGCTGCGCATCCGCCGCGACAAGCGCGCGAAGCTGCTGGCCGACGGCGGCGAGGCCTACCCGGTCGAGGTGCCGCGCACGCACACGCTGGCGCAGGTTCGCGAGCAGTGGGGCCACCTGGAGGCGGGGGAGGAGACCCAGGATGCGGTCACCGTCGTCGGCCGCGTCATCTTCGTGCGCAACACCGGCAAGCTGTGCTTCGCCACCCTGCAGGAGGGCGACGGCACGCAGCTGCAGGCGATGCTCAGCCTGAAGGAGGTCGGCGAGGACGCGCTGGCCGCCTGGAAGGCCGACGTGGACATGGGCGACTTCGTCATCATCACCGGCCGCGTCATCGCGTCGCGCCGCGGCGAGCTGTCCGTCATGGCCACCGAGTGGACCATGGCATCGAAGTCGCTGCGGCCGCTGCCGTTCGCGCACTCCGACCTCAGCGAGGACCAGCGCGTCCGCCACCGCTACACCGACCTGATCATGCGCCCGGAGGCCCGCGACAACGCGATCACCCGCATCAAGGTCATCCGCGAGCTGCGCCACGCGCTCGAGCGCCGCGGCTTCCTGGAGGTCGAGACCCCGATGCTGCAGACGCTCCACGGCGGCGCCGCGGCCCGGCCGTTCGTCACGCATTCCAACGCGCTGGACCTGGACCTGTACCTGCGCATCGCGCCGGAGCTGTACCTGAAGCGCTGCGTCGTCGGCGGCATGGAGAAGGTCTTCGAGATCAACCGCAACTTCCGCAACGAGGGCATCGACTCCTCGCACTCGCCGGAGTTCGCCATGCTCGAGTACTACGACGCCTACGGCACGTACGACGACTCCGCGCGCACCGTGCAGGAGGTCATCCAGGAGATCGCCGTCGCCGTGTTCGGCTCGACGACCGTGACGCTGGCCGACGGCACCGAGTACGACTTCGGCGGCGAGTGGAAGCAGCTGGAGATGTACCCCTCCCTCAACGAGGCCCTGGCGCGGAAGTTCCCGGGCCAGCCGGAGGTCACCGTCGAGTCGACGGTCGAGGAGCTCAAGGCCATCGCCGACGCCATCGGGCTGGAGGTGCCGGCCAAGGGCGGCTGGGGCCACGGCAAGCTCGTCGAGGAGATCTGGGAGCTGCTGTGCGAGGACCAGCTCGACGGCCCCGTCTTCGTCCGCGACTTCCCGGTCGAGACCTCCCCGCTGACCCGCCAGCACCGCTCGAAGCCGGGCGTCACCGAGAAGTGGGACCTGTACGTCCGCGGCTTCGAGCTGGCCACGGGCTACTCCGAGCTGGTCGACCCGGTGATCCAGCGCGAGCGCTTCGAGGATCAGGCGCGCCTGGCGGCCGGAGGCGACGACGAGGCGATGGTCCTCGACGAGGACTTCCTCCACGCCATGGAGCAGGGCATGCCCCCGACCACCGGCGTCGGCATGGGCGTCGATCGCCTGCTGATGGCGTTCACGGGCCTGGGCATCCGCGAGACGGTGCTGTTCCCGATCGTGAAGCCCGAGCAGAACTAGGTCCGCTGCACGGATTCGCTTGACGACGGCCCGGCGTTCGCGCCGGTCCGTCGTTATTTCGCGTCAGCGGCCGAGACCCGACAGGTCGCGTTCGACCACGTAGTTGCGGTGCGCCGTGGTGCCCACGTTGGTGAAGGCCGCTTCGACCGTGACGGGATGGTGGGCGAGCAGCAGGGTGGGCCGGTGCGGGTCGGCGGCGAGCTCCGCCTCGAGCGCGGCGAATTGCCCCTCCTCGATGCGGCCGCCGGATTCGTCGAGCATGGACGTGTCCAGGCCGAGCACCCGCAGGCCGCCGACGTCGGTGCGCCACATGGTCTGCCGGGGCACGAACTCCTCGCCCCAGGGGTCGCGGTGGTCGTCGGTGCCCTCGAGGACCGGATGCGCCTCGTATCCGGCCTCCGGTTCCGAGTCCGGGGTGTGCGGGCGGTCGTGGTTGCCGCGGGTGACGTGGTAGTCGACGCCGTGGGCGCCGAAGCCGTCCATGATCTCGCGGAAGCGCCGCACCTCGTGCGGGCGGGCCTCGGAGGTCGTGTCGCCGTTGACGAAGACCCGGCCGATGCCGCGGCCGCGGATCTCCGCCAGCGCGGAGGCCAGCATGATCTCCGGGAACGGCGGCAGCCCCGGTTCCTGCACGATCGCCTCGGGGAAGTCGCCGAGGATGAGGCCGTGCTTCTCCTCGCCGATGTGGGTGTCGTTGAGGACGGCGATGGTGGTGACGTGCTCGCCCGGCGGCGGCGTCAGCGTGGTGATGCGCCCCGAGATTTCCGGCGAGCCCGGGATGTTTGTGGCCATCAGCCCGGGCGTTGCGGGAACGCCGTCGCAGCGGCACTCGAAGACGTACTCGCGGCCCGGCTCCAGGCCGTCGACGGTGACCAGGTGGAATCCGGTCTCGGATTCCGACGTCGCGGCCACCGGCAGCTCCGGCATGCCGGGGCGGATCCACGAACCGGCGGGCCCGGGGATCGCCGCGGAGCCCACGGGGTCGGCCGCCACCGCCGGATCATCGGCCGGGGCGATGGCCACCTCGCCGAGCGTCGGCACGGTCGGGCGCAGCGGGCCGTAGGCGGGGTGCGGGGCCGTGTAGGAGGCGAAACCGAACGTCACCGAGGTCGGGGTGACGGCGACGACCTCCAGGTCGGTGGCTTCGATGCCGCCGGTGCGCACCGCCCGCGCCTTCGGGACGACCGTCGCGGCGAGCAGGGCGCCCAGGCCCGCGGCCCCTCCGGCCAGCGCCGTCCGGCGGCTGATCGCCCGTGCCCCGCCGCCCCCGGAAACGTCCGCCGCGCGTCCCGCCGATATTCCGCTTCCGTTGCACATGCGGCGGACGCTAACGGCCCGAGGGAAACGAAAGGTTGCTCGCGAATGTCCGGCGGCTGTCCGCGATGGAAACCTCGTTCACGCGTGGTCGCACACGGCGCATACCTGCGATAACGCCGTTTCCATCGCCGTCGCAAAGCTAAAATGACGTTGACCTCGTGTTTTGCCGGGGGTGCGTTACGGGGGCGGCGATAGTGCCAATTATGGGGTAGTTCTGCCAAAAGATGTGACAACGATCACGACATGGCTTTATCGTTATCCCAGTAACAGTTCTGACTCGAAAGGCCATGACCCCATGAGCGAGAAGAAGAACCGCCAGGACTCGACCGTCGGCCGCAACAACCCCGGCCGAGACGCCATCGGCGCGGCGATGCGGTTCATCACGTCCATCACCGGCTCCGACTTCGCCCAGAAGTACGACCTGCAGCCGACGATCGACCGCGTGATCTACCAGTCGACCAAGTCCGGGTTCAAGACCCTGGGCGCGGCGAACCGCCAGTTCAAGAAGGTATCCGGCTCCGGCAAGCCCCAGCGCCCCGCCCGCGACGCACAGGCCGCCGCGCCCGACGACGCCGCCTCCGCCGAGCCGGCGAAGACGCCCACGAAGAAGCTCTTCGACCTCACCCCGACCGAGGATCAGCAGATGATCGTCGAGACGGTGAAGGAGTTCGCGGAGTCCCGCCTGCGCGACGCCGCAGCCAAGTCCGACCACGAGGCCACCCCGCCGGAGACCCTCCTCGCCGAGGCATCCGAGCTCGGCGTCTCCCTGATCAACGTGCCGGAGTCCTTCGAGGGCATCGCCACCGGCGAGGACGTCACCACCAACGCGCTGGTCGCCGAGGCGCTGGCCTACGGCGACATGGGCCTGGCCCTGACCGTGCTCGCCCCCGCCGGCGTCGCCGCGACGCTGACCGCCCACGGCTCCGACGCCCAGCAGAAGACCTACCTCCCCGCCTTCGCCGGCGAGGACGTCCCGGCCTCCGCCGTGGTCATCTCCGAGCCGCGCCCCCTCTTCGACCCGCTGAAGCCGGAGGCCACCGGCCGCCGCGAGGACAACGAGATCGTGCTCAACGGCGTGAAGTCGATGGTCCCGAACGCCGGCGCCGCCGAGCTGTTCATCGTGGGCGTCAACCTCAACGGCCGCCCCGCCCTCGTCATCGTCGAGTCCTCCGCCGAAGGGCTCCACGTCGAGGCCGACCCGTCCATGGGCGTCCGCGGAGCCGCGCTCGGCCGCCTCGTGCTCAAGGACGTCCGCGTCCCCGCCGACGCCATCCTCGGCGGCGAGCAGATCTCACCCGAGCAGGCCGAGATCGAGTACCGCGACGTGCTGCGCCGCTCCCGCCTCGGCTGGGCCGCGCTGGCCGCCGGCACCTCGCAGGCCGTCCTCGACTACGTCGTGCCCTACGTCAACGAGCGCGAGGCCTTCGGCGAGCCGATCTCGCACCGCCAGGCCGTGGCCTTCATGGTCGCCGACATCAAGATCGAGCTCGACGGCCTGCGGATGATCCTGCTGCGCGGCGCCTCCCGCGCCGACCAGGGCCGCCGCTTCGACCGCGAGGCCGCCCTGGCCAAGGCCTACGCCGCCGAAAAGGGCATGAAGATCGGCTCCGACGGCGTGCAGCTGCTCGGCGGCCACGGCTTCGTCAAGGAGCACCCCGTCGAGCGCTGGTACCGCGACCTGCGCGCCATCGGCATCGCCGAGGGCATCGTCGTCCTGTAATCCGCCAGACACTTCAGATTTGAAAGAGGATCCGACATGATCAACCTCGAACTGCCGAAGTTCCTCCGGGCGGGCGCCGCGCAGGCGCATCAGGCCGCGGCGGAAATCTTCCGGCCCATTTCCCGCAAGTACGACCTCGCCGAGCACGAGTACCCGCGTGAGCTGGACACCCTCGCGTCGATGATGGACGGCATGGCCGACGGCGGCAACGCTTTCTCGGGCGCGTCCGGCGGCCGCGGCGACGAAAAGAAGAAGCGCACCGGCGTGAAGAACGGCGGCAACATGGCGTCGCTGCTCAACGTCATCGAGACCTGCTGGGGCGACGTCGGCCTGACGCTGTCGCTGCCGTTCCAGGGCCTGGGCAACTCCGCCCTGGCGGCCGTCGCCACCGACGAGCAGCTGGAGAGCTTCGGCAAGACCTGGGCCGCCATGGCCATCACCGAGCCGTCGTTCGGCTCCGATTCCTCGGCCGTGTCGACGACCGCCCGCAAGGACGGCGACGAGTACGTCATCAACGGCGAGAAGATCTTCGTCACCTCCGGCGAGCGCGCCGACTCCGTCGTGGTGTGGGCGACCCTGGACAAGTCCCTCGGCCGCGCCGCGATCAAGTCCTTCCTGGTGAAGAAGGGCACCCCGGGCTTCACCGTGGAGCGCCTGGAGGAGAAGCTGGGCATCCGCGCCTCCGACACCGCGGTGCTGCGCCTGGACAACGTCCGCGTGCCGGCCGAGAACCTGCTGGGTTCGCCGGACATCGACGTGAAGAAGTCCTTCGCCGGCGCCATGGCGACCTTCGACAACACCCGTCCGCTGGTGGCGGGCATGGCCATCGGCGTCGCGCGTGCGGCGCTGGAGGAGCTGCGCCGCATCCTGGAGGAGGCCGGCGTCGAGATCGATTACGACAAGCCCGCCCTCGCCCAGTCCGCCGCCGTGGCCGAGTACATCCGCCTCGAGTCGGATTGGGAGGCCGCGTACCTCCTGGCCCTGCGCGCCGCGTGGATGGCCGACAACAAGCAGCCGAACACCCTCGAGGCTTCGGCGTCGAAGGCGAAGGCCGGCCGCATGGGCACCGACGTGACCCTCCGCGCGGTCGAGCTGGCCGGCGCGTACGGCTACTCGGAGCGCAACCTGCTGGAGAAGTGGGCCCGCGACTCCAAGATCCTCGACATCTTCGAGGGCACGCAGCAGATCCAGCAGCTCGTCGTCGCTCGCCGCGTGCTGGGCCTGAGCTCCAAGGAACTGAAGTAGGGGATCGCCTGCGATCCGGGTCCGCGTTGAACGGGCTGGGATCGCGTTCCCTGAGCTGAACGTCGCTAACTGCAGACGCTTCCGCGATTTCATGCAACGAAATCGCGGAAGCGTCTGCAGTTTGCGTCGTTCATGGCCCGGCTTCTTCTGCTTTGCGACGCCCACGTGCCACCCCATCCGACGAGATCGCGATGAGATGCCTCGATCGTGATCTCGTGGGCGCGGAGGTGCGGCGCTACCGGGCGATGACGGTCACCGGGGTTCCGCGGAGGCGCTCGCGAGCGTCGTAGACGAGGGCGTCCAACTCCGCGGCCCAACCGGGGCGGTCGGCGCGGAAGTCGGCGGCGGCCGCGGCGTCGGGGGAGACCCCGTCGGGGCGGGCCTTCTGAATCGCCCAGGTCAGCGCGGGCCGCACGGCGCCGGGCCGTTTCGAGAGGGCTGCATCGGGGGAAGCCCCGGTGGGCAGTTCACCGAGCGTCTCGGCGAGCATGTCCGCGATGCCCCGCAGGCCGGCGACGGCGGGAGAATCCGGCCACACCGTCGTCCGGACCTCGAGCGACAACGGCGGGAAGTCGCCGGCGGTCTGGTGTGCGCCGAGCGCCTCGACGATCAGCCGCAGGCTCCGCAGCACCTTGTCGCCGGCGGACAGCTGCGCACCTCCGCCTTCCGCGCCACCGAACTGCGCGCCTCCATATGCGACGGCGGCATAGGCCTCCGCGTCGCGGGGATCGGCCTTGACGTCCAGGCCGATCCAATCGGGGCGGTGGTCGCGGAGGACGTCCTCGAGTGCGCCCGGATAGCAGCCCGACGTGTGCAGGCCGACGCCGAATCCCGCCGCGCGCACCGCGTCGATCGCTTCACCGAGGCCCCGGTGCATGGTGGGCTCGCCGCCGGTGATGACCACGGCATCGAGCAGCCCGCGCCGCGAATCCAGCAGGTCCAGCACCTCGCGCCACCGTCCGCCGATGAGTTCGGGGACACCGGCACCGGATCCGGCGCCGGCCGCGACGCAACGCCCCACGGTGCCCGCGGCGGCCTGCAGATCCGGATTGTGGCAATACGGGCACCGCCACGGGCACCCCCGCAGGAACACCGTCGCCGCCAACTTCCCCGGCCAATCGACCGACGAAAAGGGCACCACGCCCGCCACCGGCACCGGCGCCGCGGCGAGAGGGGTGGACGGCGGGGAGGGCGGGACGTCGTCAAGCACGTCAGGCGACATGGCGCTGGGCGAAGGGCAACCGTTCGTGGTGCTCGCCCTTCTTGCCCGTGTTGAAGGAGGACACCGGGCGGAAATAGCCCATGACGCGGGTCCAGACCTCGACCTCGCCGCCGCAGGTGGGGCACGCCTCCAGCTCGCCGGAGTGGTAGCCGTGCGCCGCGCACACCGAGAACGTCGGCGTCACCGTGACGTAGGGCAGGCGGAAATTCTCCAGCGACCGGCGCACCAGCGTCGCGCACGCCTCGCCGGAATCGATCGCCTCGCCCATGTACAGGTGCAGCACCGTGCCGCCGGTGTATTTCGACTGCAGCTCTTCCTGCTCGGCCAGCGCGCGGAAAGGGTCGTCCGTGTGGCCGACGGGCAGCTGCGACGAGTTCGTGTAATACGGCTCGTCGTCCGTGCCTGCCTGCAGGATCCCCGGGTGGCGGCGGCGATCCTCGCGCGCGAAGCGGTACGTCGCGCCCTCCGCCGGCGTCGCCTCCAGGTTGAACATGTGGCCCGTGGACTCCTGGAATTCGACGAGCCGCGCGCGGATGTGGTCCAGCAGCCGCACGGCCATCGCGTGCCCGCGGGCCGTGGTGATGTCGTCGGCGTCGACCGTGAAATTGCGCACCATCTCGTTGATGCCGTTGACCCCCAGCGTGGAAAAGTGATTGTCCAGGCCGGGCAGCCACCGCTGCGTGTACGGGTACAGGCCCGCGTCGATGAGCGTGGCGACGGTCCGGCGCCGCGCCTCGAGCACCCCCACCCCCAGGGCGAGGAGCTCGTCGAGTTCCGCCAGCAGGGCGTCGAAATCCCCGGCGTGGAGGAAGCCCAGCCGCGCGCAGTTCACCGTGACCACGCCGATGGAACCGGTCAGCTCCGCCGAGCCGAAGAGGCCGTTGCCGCGGGCCAGCAGCTCCCGCAGGTCCAGCTGGAGGCGGCAGCACATCGAGCGGATCTGGCCCGGGTCGAGGTCGGAGTTGATGAAATTCTGGAAGTACGGCAGGCCGTAGCGCGCAGTCATGTCGAACAGGCGGCGCGTGTTCGGGTGGTCCCAGTCGAAGTCGGCGGTGATGTTGTACGTGGGGATGGGGAACGTGAACGCGCGTCCCGATGCGTCGCCGCGGCCCATGACCTCGATGAACGCGCGGTTGAGCAGGTCCATCTCCGCCTGCAGGTCGCCGTAGGCGAAGTCAACCGGCTCGTCGCCGATGAACGGGACCTGGTCGCGCAGCTCCGGCGGGCAGACCCAGTCGAAGGTCAGGTTCGTGAACGGAGTCTGCGTGCCCCAGCGCGAGGGCACGTTGAGGTTGAACACGAACTCCTGGATCGCCTGCTCGACCTGGTCGTACGTGAGGCCGTCGATCCGGACGAAGGGCGCGAGGTACGTGTCGAAGCTGGAGAACGACTGCGCGCCCGCCCATTCGTTCTGCAGCGTGCCCAGGAAGTTGACCATCTGGCCCAGCGCCGAGGTGAGGTGCTTCGGCGGGGCGGAGGACACCGCGCCGGCGACGCCGCCGAAGCCCTCCTCGAGCAATGCCCGCAGCGACCAGCCGGCGCAGTATCCGGCGAGCATGTCCAGGTCGTGGATGTGGATGGCGCCTTCGCGGTGCGCGGCGCCGGCCTCGGGCGTGAACACGTGGTCCAGCCAGTAGTTCGCCACGACTTTGCCGGAGGTGTTCAGCATCATGCCGCCCAGGCTGAAGTCCTGGTTCGCGTTGGCGTTGATCCGCCAGTCGGCGCGGTCGAGGTACTCGTCGATCGTCGCGCCCGGATCGATGAGGCGGGGCGCGTCGGGGACGGCGGCGCCTGTGCCGTGGCCCCCGGGGGCCGTGGCATCCGTGAGGCAGTTGGTTCCTGTGTGGTGGGTGGTGAAGGCCGTCATGGCCCTCACCATAAGACTCGAATCACATAAATGGGATTCGGCTTATTGTGACATTGATCATGCTTAACGACGGGAACCGTCACAACATGTGGGGCCGCGCCGTTGTCGAGCGCCCATAAGTTGTGTGGCCGATTCTTTGGCGGATCTTTCACCCCTCCGTTCGGGGGAGGGGTGGCGCGCCGATGGGGAGGGTTGCGGCGACCGAGCGAAGGGATGCGCCGGCCGTGCGGGGCGGGGCGCTATTCGCAGGCCCATCCGTCGTTGTCGCGGTCCAAACCGGCCCGGTAGCCCGGCGCACCGGCGGGAATGGGCGCCACGCCCGCGGCGCGGGCGGCGCTGCAGTTCGCGTAGTAGCCGCCACCGACGGCGGGGGCCGGCGCCGGTGCGGGATCGTACGCCGGAGCGGGGGCGGGGGCGGGTTCGTAGGCCGGGGCGGGCGCCGG
>NZ_DURI01000084.1 GCF_012837295.1 Corynebacterium sp.
ACCGCGAGGAAATCAATCGCCTGGACAACCTCATCATCGACGCCATCCGGCGCCGCACCGAGGTGAGCAAGGCCGTGGGCAAGACCCGCATGGGCTCCGGCGGCACGCGCCTGGTGCACACCCGCGAGGTGCAGATCATCAACGAATTCCGCGACGCCCTCGGCCCCGAGGGCCCGGCGATCGCCACCGCGCTGCTGCGCATGGGCCGCGGCCGCCTGGGTTGATCCCCGGCCCTTTCCGCCCCGGGTAGTTAGCCTGGGGAACATGAGCAGCTCTCGCACGGATCGCGCCACCGTCGCCGCCTGGGCGTCGTGGGATTGGGGTTCCGCCGCGTTCAACGCGGTCATGGTCACGTTCATCTACTCCGTGTACCTCACCGAGTCGGTGGGCGCGGACATCGGCGGCTCGATCCCGGCGTCGTCCTGGTACGGCTGGGCGATGGCGGCGGCGGGCGTGATCATCGCCCTGGTCGCCCCGGTGCAGGGCCGCCGGGCGGATGCGAAGGGCCGGCGCCGGTGGTCGATGACCATGTGGACGCTCGTGGTCGTCGCGCTGATGGCGTCGCTGTTCTTCATCGACAACGAGCCGGCGTTCTTCTGGCCGGGCATCGTGGTCATGGCGGTCGCCGCGGTGGCGTTCGAGTTCGCGGAGGTCTCCTACTTCGCCATGCTGCGGCAGGTCTCCACCCCGGACAACGTGGGCCGGGTGTCGGGCATCGGCTGGTCGGCGGGCTACTTCGGCGGCATCTTCCTGCTTTTGATCTGCTACGTCGGTTTCATCGCGGGCGAGGGCGGCGCGTTCGGCTTGTCGACGGACGACGGCATGAACGTCCGCGTCGTCGCCCTCGTGGCGGCCGCCTGGTACCTGCTGTTCGCGTTGCCGACGTTCTTCCGGGTGCCGGAGATCGAGCCCGATGCGACGGTCGATTCCAGTTACGCGGATTCCTACCGCCGCCTGTTCGGCGAGCTGCGCCAGCTGTGGCGGGAGGATCCGCGGTCGATCAAGTTCCTCGTCGCCCAGGCGGTGTTCCGCGATGGCCTGGCCGGCGTGTTCACGTTCGGGGCGATCCTCGCGGTGACGGTCTACGGCCTATCGCCCGCCGACGTCCTGCTCTTCGGCATCGCCGCCAACGTCGTCTCGGCGCTGGGCGCGCTGGCGGCCGGGTTCCTCGACGATTCCATCGGCCCGCGCCCGGTGATCCTGTGGTCGCTGGGATTGATGGTGGTCACGTCGATCGCGCTGCTCTTCGTCGACGGCCCCGGCTGGTTCTGGCCGCTGGGCCTGGTGCTGTGCCTGTTCGTCGGCCCGGCGCAGTCGGCGGCGCGGTCCTACCTGGCCCGCATCGCCCCGGAGGGACGCGAGGGCCAAATGTTCGGCCTGTACGTCACCACCGGCCGCGCGGTGAGCTGGATGGCGCCGGCGGCGTTCGCCGCATTGGTCGCCATCTTCGGCACGGACCGCGCGGGCATCGGCGGCATCGCACTGGTGCTCGTGGCGGGCATGATCCTCTTCGCGCTGGTGCCGAAGAAGCCCGCCTCCCCGGCCCCTACCCCTCGAGGGAAATGAGCTTGTCCTCGAGGAATTCGTCGATGCCGGTGAATCCGCCCTCGCGTCCGAGCCCCGACTGCTTGACGCCGCCGAAGGGCGCGGAGGCGTCGGAAAGCCCGCCCTTGTTCACCGCGACCATGCCGGACTCGATCGCCTCCGCCGCACCCAGCGCGCGTGTGAGGTTTTCGCTGAACACGTAGGCCGCAAGGCCGAACATCGTGTCGTTCGCGCGCTCGATGGCCTCCTCGTCGCTGCCGACCTCGGTGACGGCGACGACGGGGCCAAAGATCTCCTCGGTGACGATGTCCGAATCCAGCGGGAAGCCCGTGAGCACCGTGGGCTCGTAGAAGTAGCCGTCCGCCAGGTCGCCCGGCAGGTCCGGGATCTTTCCGCCGCAGCGCACGGTGGCGCCGCGGCCGATGGCGTCGTCCACGAGCTTTTCGACGGTCCGCTGCTGATCCCGCATGGCCAACGGGCCGAGTTCGGTGTCCTCGTCGGTGCCGCGGCCGACGGTCAGCTCGCGGAACATCGCGACGACGCCGTCGGTGAACTCCTCGGCCAGCGACTCGTGGACGATGAACCGGTTCGGCGCGATGCAGACCTGGCCGCCGTTGCGCAGCTTGGCCGCCTTCACGGCCTTGACGGCCTTGTCCACGTCGCCGTCCTCGAGGACGACGAACGGGGCGTTGCCGCCGAGCTCCAGCGAGACCTTCATCGACGTCTCCATGGCCTTCGCCGCCAGCGCCTGGCCGACCTCGGTGGAGCCGGTGAAGGTGAACTTGCGCAGGCGGTCGTCGTCGAGAATGGCTGAGACGTTTTTCGCCGAGCCGGTCGGCAGCACCTGGACGACGCCGGCGGGGACTCCGGCCTCTTCCAGCAGCTTCGCCAGGTACAGCATGGTCAGCGGGGTCTTCGACGCCGGCTTGGCGATGATCGTGCAGCCCGCCGCCAGCGCCGGCGCAATCTTGCGGGCGCCCATGGCCAGCGGGAAGTTCCACGGCGTGATCGCCAGGGTCGGCCCGACCGGCTGGCGCACGGTGACGATGCGCGAGCGCCCGTCCGGCGAGCGACGGTAATCGCCGCGCAGGCGCACGGCCTCCTCCGAGAACCAGCGGAAGAACTCGGCGGCGTACTTCACTTCCGCGCGGGAATCGGGCAGCGCCCGGCCCATCTCGAGGGACTGGAGGTACGTCAGCTCGTCGTCATGCTCGATGATCAGCTCGAACGCGCGGCGCAGGATCTCGCCGCGCTCCCGGGGTGCCGTGGCAGCCCAGTCCGCCTGGGCGGCGCAGGCCTCGTCGAGGGCGCGGCGGGCGTCGTCCTCCGTGGCGGAGGCGACCTCCACGAGGACACCGTCGGTGGCGGGGTCGCGGACCTCGAAGGTGCCGCCGTCGGAGGCGTCGCGGAACTCGCCGCCGAGGAAGAGCTGGGTCGGTGCGCCGGAAAGAATGTCGTTCACTGAATGTCCCATGCCGTCCATGGTGCGCGCGGGTGCGGGATTTGTCGATGAACCGCCGGGCGACCGCCACCCCAGTTCGGGGCCACATCAACATCTAAAAGGTGAACAATGTTCGGCTTTTTCGACGCTCAGCCGCAGGTCGCCGAAAAACGGGTGACCCCGCGTGCATTCGCCGCGTAACGATTCGTTGTTGAACGCCAATAAAGTCTGTGAACGACCCAAGAGTTTTCGACCGCCCGACGGGCACCTTCACACGCATCACCCGACACCCGAGGATGAGCATGCGCAAGATAACCGCTTTCGCATCGGCCGCAGCAGTGGCCGTCGCCGGCTTCGTCGTAG
>NZ_DURI01000085.1 GCF_012837295.1 Corynebacterium sp.
CGCACATCGGCGGATCATTCACAAAGCAAATGAGGATAAGTTAATCGTGCAGTTGACGGAGCCATCCGAAATAATCGACTTCATCTCCGACGAAGACGTCAAATTCGTCGACATCCGTTTCACGGATTTGCCGGGAACCGAACAGCATTTCACGATTCCCGCATCCGAATTCGATGAGGCCGCAATGGAGGAGGGGCTTGCGTTCGACGGGTCCTCGATCCGCGGCTTCACCACCGTCGACGAATCCGACATGACGCTCCTGCCCGATTTGTCGACCGCGCACGTCGACCCCTTCCGCGCCGCGAAGACGCTGAACATCAAGTTCTTCGTGCACGACCCGTTCACGTTGGAGCCCTTCTCGCGGGACCCGCGCAACATCGCCCGCAAGGCGGAGGAGTACCTCCAGTCAACCGGCATCGCGGACACCTGCAACATCGGCGCCGAAGCCGAGTTCTTCCTTTTCGACAAGGTCAGCTACTCCACCGAATCCAACAACGGCTTCTTCCACGTCGACTCCGTGGAGGGCTGGTGGAACCGCGCGGAGGACGCCAACCCGGACGGTTCACCGAACCTCGGCTACAAGACGCGGATGACCGGCGGCTACTTCCCCGTCGCCCCCTACGACCATTTCCAGGACCTGCGCGATGAAATCAGCCTGGAACTGGAGGGATGCGGTTTCCAGTTGGAGCGATTGCACCATGAGGTGTCCACCGCGGGCCAGCAGGAAATCAACTACCGCTTCAACTCGCTGCTCGCCGCCGCCGACGACATGCAGGTGTTCAAGTACGTCGTGCGCAACACCGCCTGGCGGGCGGGCAAGTCCGCGACGTTCATGCCGAAGCCGCTGGGCCGCGAAGCCGGCTCCGGCATGCACGCCCACCTGTCGCTGTGGAAGGACGGGGAGCCCCTCTTCTTCGATGAGGAGGGTTACGCCGGACTGTCGGACATGGCCCGCCACTTCATCGGCGGCATCCTCGAACACGCCGGCGCGCTCATCGCGTTCACCAACCCGACGATGAACTCCTACCGCCGCCTCATCCCCGGATTCGAGGCCCCGACGAACCTGGTGTACTCGCAGCGGAACCGCTCCGCGGCCATCCGCATCCCCATCACGGGCGCGAACCCGAAGGCCAAGCGCATAGAATTCCGCGCCCCGGATCCGACGGCGAACCCGTACCTGGCGTTCGCCGCGATCATGATGGCCGGCCTGGACGGCATCAAGAACCGCACCGAACCCTCCGAGCCCCTCGACAAGGACATCTACGAGCTCGAGCCGGAGGAGGCCGTGGGCATCCCGACCACCCCGGCGTCCCTGTCCCTGGCGCTGGACGCGCTCGAGGCGGACAAGGAGTTCCTCCTCGAGGGCGACGTGTTCACCGAGGACGCCCTGGCCGCGTACATCGCGTACAAGCGCGAACATGAGATTGCGCCGTCCCTGCTGCACCCGACCCCGTTCGAATACGAAATGTATTACGACGCCTAAAGCGGCGGACCGCGGCGCCAGTCACCGCCGAACCACCGCCCGCAACAACGGGCCGCAACAACGGGCGGAAACCATCGCCCAGAACAACCGGTTCCCGACAATTTTCCCATCCCCCAATTCGAAAGGTATTCATGCCCACTTCCCCGTACGACGGCATGCCCAACATCGATTTCCTCTACCTGTCCGAGCCCGAAATGATCGAGGCCGGCGTCACCGATTCCGGGGCGTGCGTGGAGACCATGGAGGAGACGCTCATTCTGCTCGCCGACGGCGATTACCGGATGGCGGGCGCCTCCGCGAATTCGCACGGTGCGCAGGTCAACTTCCCGGACAACCCGGAGCACGAGGGCATGCCCGCCAATGGCCCGGACCGCCGCTTCATGGCGATGCCCGCGTACCTGGGCGGCCGTTTCCGCGCGGCCGGAGTGAAGTGGTACGGCTCCAACGCCGAGAACCGCAAACATGACCTGCCCCGCTCCATCCACGTCTTCGTGCTGAACGACGCGATCACCGGCGCCCCGATGGCGATCATGTCGGCGAACCTGCTGTCGGCGTACCGCACGGGCGCGGTGCCGGGCGTCGGGGTGAAGCACCTGGCGGTCGAGAACGCGGAGACGGTGGGCATCATCGGCCCGGGCGTCATGAGCCGCACCATCTTCGACTCGGCCATGTCCCAGCGCCCGGGCATCAAGCGCCTGAAGATCAAGGGCCGCTCCCCCGAGTCCACGAGCCGGGTGGCCGAGTACTTCCGCGACAAGTACCCGCAGCTGGAATCCGTCACGGTCGTCGATTCGGAGCAGGCCGCCATCGAGGATTCCGACATCCTCATCGCCGGCACGTCGACGTCCCCGGACGGCCCGAGCGGTTTCCCGTACTTCAAGCGCGAGTGGATCAAGCCCGGCGCACTCATCCTGTGCCCGGCCGCCGCCCGCTTCGACGACGACTTCATCGCCTCCGACGCGGCGAACCTGGTGGTCGACTACACCGGCCTGTACGAGGAGTGGTTCAACGAGAACGGCCCCGACGTCACCTACGAGCGCCTGCTGGGCATCCCCGGCAACCGCTGGTGGGACATGGCCGAGGAGGGTTCGCTGCCGAAGGAGAAGCTGGTCAACATCGGCGACATCGCCGCCGGCCGCGCCCCGGGCCGCGAGAACGACGAGCAGATTTTCTGCTACTCCATCGGCGGCATGCCGGTCGAGGACGTCGCCTGGGCGTACGACGTCTACGAGAACGCGCGCGCCAAGGGCATCGGCACCACCCTGAACCTGTGGGAGAACCCGGTCCTGAAGTAGCGCGGGACCCCCGACCGCGCCGCACCGGGCGCCGTCATTGCCCGGGATCGCCGGAACCGCGCCGTCGGAAAGCAACTGCTTGCC
>NZ_DURI01000086.1 GCF_012837295.1 Corynebacterium sp.
CCTCGATCATCCGCAGCTGCTCGAGGGTGCCGCGCACGAGCAGGCCGGTCATGCCCGCCTCGCCGACTCCCTGGACGATGGGCCCGGCGGAGCGCCGCAAATCACCGAGCTCACGCTCGAACACGTCGGCGCGGGTGCCGCCGGCGACGGGCTCGGGCAGGCTGCGCGAAACGATCTGGCCGACGTACATGGTGCCCACGCGTAGGCCGTCGATTCCGTCGACGGCGGCCGCGGCTTCGGCGGCGCCGGCGGGCGGGTCGAAGGAAACCAGGGCCCAGTGCCGCGCATCGGCGCCGGACCCGGAGCCGTCGGCCAGCGGCGGCGGCGATTGCAGCGTTCCGGCGGCGCGGGCGGCGTAGTCCCCGATGGACTCGCCGGACTCGATGCCGACGCCATCGCCGTTGACGTTCATGGGGGCGCTGACCCGGTCGGAGCGGGACATCATCACCAGCGCGACCGCCAGACCCAGCACGCAGATGATCGCGATCACCGCGGCGACGGGGCTCACGCCCTCCCCGCTCTTCTTCGCGGGCTCGGGCGCCCGGTGGCGGCTCACTGCGCCCTCAGCACGTCGAGGGCGTGCTGCAGGTCATCGGGGTACGGGCATTCGATTTCCATCCAGCGCCCGTCCGCCGGGTGCCGGAAACCGACGCCGACGGCGTGGAGCCACTGGCGGGTCAGGCCGAGCTTCTTCGACAGCGCCTCGTCCGAGCCGTACATCGGGTCACCGCAGCACGGGTGGTTGAGCGCGGAGAAGTGCACGCGGATCTGGTGCGTGCGGCCGGTTTCCAGCCCCACCTCCAGCAGCGTCGCCGGGGCGAAGGCCTCGAGGGTCTTGTAGTGCGTCACGGCGGGCTTGCCGTCGCGGCGCACGCAGAACCGCCAGCCGGCCGACGGGTGCCGGCCGATCGCGGCGTCGATGGTGCCCGACGACGGATCGGGGTGCCCCTGGACCAGCGCGTGGTAGGTCTTGGACACTTCGCGGTTCTTGAACGCCCGCTTGAGCACCGAGTAGCCGCGTTCCGAGCAGGCCACGACCATCACGCCGGAGGTGCCCACGTCGAGGCGCTGCACGATGCCCTGCCGCTCCGGCGGGCCGGAGGTGGAGATTCGGAATCCCGCGGCGGCCAGCCCGCCGATCACGGTCGGCCCGGTCCAGCCCACCGACGGGTGCGCTGCGACGCCGACCGGCTTGTGCACGGCCACCAGATCACTGTCGTGGTAGAGCACGTCCATGCCCTCCACCAGCTCTTCCTTGGGCATCAGCGGCGCCTGCACCTCGGGCAGGAGCACCGACAGCCACGCGTCCTCGTGCAGCCGGTCGGACTTGCCCACGGCGGCGCCATCGACCTGCACGTCGCCCGCTTCGGCCAGTTCGGCGGCGGCGGTGCGCGACAGGCCGAGCAGCTTCGCCAGCCCGGCGTCCACGCGCATCCCCGCCAGCCCCGGCGGCACGGGCATCTGCCTCGTCTCACGCATCGGCGCCACGCTCCCCGGTGCCCTCGGCACGCGCGCCGCGCGAGTCGTCGTCACGCTTTGCGACGGAGCCGGCCTCCCCGTCACCGGTCTCCTTCTCGGAATCGCCGACGAGCTCGTCGACGTCGGAGGAGAACATGATCCACGCGGCCAGCATGATCACGCCCACGGTGATCGCGGCATCGGCGAGGTTGAACACGGCGAACCCGCGCACCGACAGGAAGTCGACGACATGGCCGAAATAGAACGACGGATCGCGGAAGAGGCGGTCGATGAGGTTGCCCGCCGCACCGCCGGCGACGAGGCCGGCGGAGATCGTCGGCCACGGCGTGCGCAGCCACTTCGAGCCGATGGCCACCGCGACGATGAACGCGATCTGGATGGTCGTGAACAGCCACGTGGACCCGGTGCCCATGGAAAACGCGGCGCCCGGATTGCGCAGCAGGGTCAGCTGGAACCACTCGCCGATCAGATCCACGGGGGCCTTGCCCTCGAGCGCATCGACGGCGAAGACCTTGCTCGCCTGGTCGATCGCCGCCACGATCAGCACCGTCGCCGCCAGCATTCCGCGCTTCGGGCGCAGGGCCGACCACCGCCGAGAAGGGGCGGGGTCGGGCGGGGAATTCGTCGCTGATCCTGGGGTGCGGGATTTGGTCACCCGCCCATCATCTCCCATGTCCCCCGTTCGGGGCCAACGACCCGGCGACGGTAGCCTGGGCCAGGTGAAGATGCGTCGCCTTGCCCCCATGTTGCTCGCCGCCGGACTGGTCCTTTCGGGCTGCGGTTCCGACTCCGCGCCGGAGACCGCGCCGGTGCCCCTCGAAGTGCCGAAGGTGACCCTCGTCGACGCCGGCGAAGGAGCCGCCGAGGTCGTCCAGTGGGCGGATGACGGCGCACAGCAGGAAACGTCGATCATCGTGACGCAGGGCTTCACCCAGCGCACGGAAGGCGAGGGCGCCGACGACTCGGCCGACTCGACGACGCCGGACACGCGGCTGGAAATGCCCGTGACGGTGTCGGCGTCGGGCTCCGGCGCGGAGCGTTCCGTCGAAGCCGAGGTCGGCGTGCCCTTCGGTTCCAACGCGGAGCTCAACGACGACATCGCCACCGCCGAGGGATTCCTGGCGAAGTGGGACGCCGACGCGACCGGCCGCATGGCGGAGCTGGAGGTCGGAGCGCCCGAGGACGCGACCGACACCGCCCGTGCGGGCACCGAAGCCGCCCTGCTTCAGTGGGCGCGCCTGCCCATCGTGTTCCCGACCGAGCCGATCGCCCAAGGTGCGGTGTGGACCGTGGAGAGCCACGGCGGCGGCGATTCCTCGCTGCGCCAGGCGTTGACCTACACGCTGCTGGAGCGCGACGGCGACCAGGTCGAGCTCGACGTCGAGGTCGAGCAGACCCCGGCCGTCACCGAACTGGATTCCGGCGAGGGCCTCACGCTGCGCGTCGTCGACTCCGGCACGGAGACCCGCTCCGGCACGCTGAACATCGATCTGGCGTCGCCGCTGCCGACCTCCGGACTCATCGACTTCGTCACCACCGTCACCTACGGCTCGGGCGAGAATCCCGCCGGTCCCGCCTCGGCCGACGATTCCGGCCCGCGCATCGTGCAGCAGACCCACCGGGCCGTCCAATTCGGCAAGTAGCCGAACGCCGAACGTCGAAAGGCCCCGCATCCCAATTCGGGATGCGGGGCCTTCCCGCTGCGCCGGCACGGATTCGCCATGACCGAACCGCGCTGGTCGATCCTCGGCGATTAGGCCGGCGGCGCCGGCGGGGCCTCCTCGGCCGGGGGCGCGTCAGCCGGGGGCTCCGGCGGGGCCTCGGGGGCCGGCTCGGCCGGCGGCGGCTCC
>NZ_DURI01000007.1 GCF_012837295.1 Corynebacterium sp.
CCCAGTCCGCCGGCCAGGTGGCTCCCGTCGCCGAGCGCGTCATCCTCGCGCCGACCGCCGACGCCGCCCGCGGCATGACGGTCACCTTCCGCACCGCCGAGCAGGGCGCGTCCGTGGAGTACCGCCGGGTCGGCGGCGGCGAGGCCGCAAGCGCCGAGGCCGCAAGCGCCGAGCCGACGTCGATTCCCGCCGGACTCAAGGGGATGGCGCCGGCCGGCGGCTTCCATCAGACCGCCTCGATTGTCGGCCTGGTCCCGGCGACCGACTACGAGTACCGCATCGTCACGGCCGGTGGGGAAGCCGGCCCGTGGCGGACCTTCACCACCGCCACCGACGGCCAGGCCGGCCCCGTCGACATGATCTTCTTCGGCGACGCCCAGAACGGCCTCGCCGACCAGTGGCGCACCACCGCCTCCGCGGCTCTCGCGGGAGCGCCGGACGCTGAGCTGATTCTGCAGTCCGGCGACATGATCGACCAGGCCCACCTGGATGCCGAATGGGGCCAGTGGTACGACTCCCTCGACGGCGCCCCGGCCACCACGCCGATGCTGACGGCGATCGGCAACCACGAGTTCACCGTGGACCCGTTCGCGACCGCGTTCGCCAACCACTTCACCCACCCCGCCAACGGGCCCGAGATCCTGCGCAACTCGACGTACTTCGTCGACCGCGGCGGCGTGCGCATCATCACGCTGTCCGCCAACGCGCTCTTCCTCGATCAGCAGCGCGAGTTCCTGGACCGCGCCCTGACGGAGAATCCGAATCAGTGGTCCGTGGTCATGTTCCACCAGCCGGTCCACAACGCCAGCACCAACCGCAATGACCGGATGTACGGCAACGCCTTCGCGGAGACCATCGAGCGCCACGACGTCGACCTCGTGCTCAACGGTCACGATCACGCCTATGCCCGCGGCCACAAGTCCGACAACGTCGTCGACGGCGTCAACACCGGCCCGGTCTACATGGTCGCGACCGCCGGATCGAAGTTCTACGGCACCTCCGCCGATAACCCGGCGTGGAGCGAGCAGGGCGCCGAGCGCGCCGTGTGGGCCCAGGAGACCTCGACGTTCCAGAAGATCACGGTCGACGCCTGCACCATGGACGTCACCGCCGTCATCACCGTCGAGGGCGACGACCGGATGTCGTCCAACGGCGCCGCCGGCGCGGGCAGCGTCCTCGATGAGTTCACCATCGACAAGTGCGGCGAGGTCAAGCGCGTCAACTGACCCGCACACGACGAAGCCGCCGCACCCGCCCGGTGAACCCGGGGGAGTGCGGCGGCTTTCTCGAGCCGATCAGGCGGGAACGATTAGCGCGCGTTCTCGACCTGGACGGTCTGGGCGATGGCCTGGACGACCGCGGCGATCTTCACGGCCTCCCACACCTGCTCCTTGGTCAGACCCTCCTCGCGGACGGTCTTGTCGTGGGCGACGGCGCAGTGCTCGCAGCCGTTGATCGTGGACACGGCCAGCGACCACAGCTCGAAGTCGGCCTTCTCCACGCCGGGCTTGGAGATGATGTTCATGCGCAGGCCGAACTTCACCTGGGCGTAGTCGTCGCCGAGCCAGCCCTTGGCGCGGTAGGCGACGTTGTTCATCGCCATGACGGTGGCGGCGCCGAGCGCGGCCTCGAAAGCCTCGTCGGACAGGTGCTCCTTGGCCTCCTCGGAGATCTCCGAGAAGACGGTGTCATTGCGGGTCGCGGCCGCCGACGCCAGGAGGGTGCCCCACAGCTGCTGCTCGCTCAGCTCGGTGGAACGGGTCAGGGAGCCCAGGTTCAGCTTCTGATCCTTGGCGTACTCCGGCAGGCCGGAACGAAGGTTGTCGATGCTCATGTATTACTTCAGCTCCTGCTTCAGGACGTCCATCTTGTCGATGTTCTTGGTCGGGTCGTTCTTCTGCCAGTTGCAGGCGCAGACCTCCTCCGACTGCAGGG
>NZ_DURI01000087.1 GCF_012837295.1 Corynebacterium sp.
ATTCGAGCGCGCCGTGGTGAAGCAACGCCACCCGGTCCCCGTGCTGGCCCGCCAGCGTCAGATCGTGCATGGCCGCGATGACCGTCAGGCCGTGGACGGCGCGGACGCCCTCCACGAGCTCCAGGACGTCCTGGGCGTGGCCGATGTCGAGTGCGGAGGTCGGCTCGTCGAGCAGCAAAATCCGCGGCTCCTGCGCCAGTGCTCGCGCCAACGTGACGCGCTGGCGCTCGCCGCCGGACAATTCGGCCACGGGGCGCTCGGCGAAGGCCGTCAGGTTCAGCGTCTCCAGGCAGGAATCGGTGACCGAGTAATCCTCGGCCGCGAAGGCGCCGGCATGGGGATGGCGGCCCAGGTGGACGTACTCGCGCACGCGCATGCCCTCGGGGATGACGGGCACCTGCGGCATCAACGCGACCGTGCGCGCCAGTTCCCGGCGGCGCCGGGCGGCGGCGGGGGACAGGCCGCGCAGGGAATGCAGGGCCCCGGAACCGCCGACGATGTCGTGGCCCGCCAGGGTGATGGTGCCCGCCGACGGGGCCAGCACCTGCGCCAGCGCATGCAGCAGCGTCGACTTGCCGCACCCGTTGGGGCCCGCCAGCGTCAGCCAGCCGCCGGCGGGGACGGTGAACGTCACCCCGGCCACGGCATCGCGCTCGGCGCCGTCGTGGCGGACGCGGACCCCGTCACAGTGGACCGAGTTGTCGGGGGCCGCCGGCGCGGCCACGTCCGCCACGGCGGTGGCCGGGGCGGCGACGGTGACGTCGTGCGGGCCCGAGGGGGCATGCGTGGGAGCATGCGTGGGAGCATGCGCGGGCACGGGGAGGGACTCGTTGACCGGATTCACTGGCCCGCCCTCGCAGCCCGGCTGAACCGCCGCAGGATGAAGAGGAAGAAGGGCGCGCCCACGGCGGCGGTGACCACGCCGACGGGCAGCTCCGCCGGCGCCATGATCGTCCGGGCCAGGGTATCGGCCAGCAGCAGGAAGATCGCGCCCCAGATCAACGTCAGCGGCAGCAGCAGCCGGTGCCCCGGCCCGACCACCAGCCGCAGCGCGTGCGGCACGATGATGCCCACGAAGCCGATCAGGCCGGAGACGCTGACGACGGCCGCCGTGCCCAGCGTCGCCACGGCCACCAGCGCGAGCCGCGCGAACGCGGGGTCGACGCCGAGCGTGCGGGCCTCCAGATCGCCGACGGTCATGACGTCGAGCACGCGCGCCGCGCCGAGCACGGCCACGCAGCAGATCACGGCGGGCACGGCGACCAACGCCACCGACCCCCACCGCGTCACGCCCAGATTGCCCAGCATCCACGAGTACACGCGCTGGATCGTCTCGATGTTGCGCTGCTGGATGAACGTCTGCGCCGCATTGGCGAACGCCGCCACCGCCACGCCGGCCAGTACCACGACGGTCGCCGAGCCGCTGTGGCCGACGCCGCGGCTGACCATGTACGTGGCGCTCACCGCGGCCACGCCACCGGCGAACGCCGCCACGACCACCCCGGCCCCGCCGCCGCCGAACCCGATCGACGCGCCGGCCACCACGGCCAGCGTCACGCCCAGGCCCGCGCCAGAGGACACGCCCAGCAGGTACGGGTCGGCCAGCGGATTGCGGAACACCGCCTGGTACGCCGCGCCGGCCACCGCCAGCGTCGCGCCGACGACGATGCCCATGGCCACGCGCGGCAGCCGGATGTCCCATAGGATCGCGTGGTCGCGCGCCGACAGCTCGCCGACGCCGATCAACTCCCGCGCCACATCGACCGCCGGCAGCTGCACCGCGCCGGTGAACGTCGACAGCAGCGCCGCGCCGATCAGCAGCAGCAGGGACAGGGCGATCGTCGGCAGGGCGGGGGGCCGCTTTGCGACGCGCCTCCGCCGAACTTCGGTCACCGTGGTCATGGGGCCTGGCCTTCGCTTCGCCTGGGGATGTCCGGGGTCGGGGTCTAGTTGGCCGCTGCGGCGGGGACGCCGGCGTCGGAAAGCACGGCCGCGATGGAACGGAAGAACTCCGGCAGGCGCGGGCCCCAGCGCGACGCGAGATCCCCGTCGAGCGCCTCGATCCGGCCCTCCTTCACCGCGGTGATCTCCGACCAGCCGGGGCGGGCGGCGACGTCCTCGGCGGTCATCGACTCCGACATGGAATTGGCCAGGAAGATCAGGTCCGGGTTCGCGCCGACGATCGCCTCGGCGTTGAGCTGCGGGTACTCGGTGTCGCCGGTGGCGATGGACTCCAGGCCGAACTGGTCGTAGACCGTGCCCAGGAACGTGTCGTCGGTGATGGAGTAATGGTCCGACGAGACCTCGTGGTAGTAGCTCAGCCCCGCGTCGCGGATCTCCGCGGGAACCGACTGGATGGCCTCGCCGATCTCGTGGGACATGTCGCGGACCACCTCGGCGGCCCCGCCGACGTTGCCGGTGGCCACGCCGAGGGTCTCGATCTGCGCGTAGGCGTCGTCCAGGTTCTTCGCCGGCGGCATGAACAGCACCGGCACGTCGGCGGCGGCCATGCCCTGCAGCAGCGAGTCCTCCTCCATCGCGATGACCACCAGGTCCGGATCATGCGCCAGCACCGCCTCCACGCTGGTGCGGTATCCCGACAGGCCCTCGTCGACGGGGGCTTCGGCGGGATAGTAGGAGTACTCGTCGACGGCGACGACCTGATCGTCGGCGTCGATGGCGAACAGCGACTCCGTCGCCGTGGGGGAGAGGCTGACGATGCGCTCCGGGCGCTCGTCGAGGGTCAGCTCCTGGCCCGACCCCGCCGGGCCCGTGGCCACCGACACCGGGAAGTTGCCTTCGCCGCCGGAATCCGCGCCGCTGCGCGCCTCCTCGCCGTCGGAGGCGCAGCCGGCCAGCGCCAGCGCGGACACCACGAGTGCGGCGGCGCCGGCCAACAGGGACCGGGACCGGGATCGGGACAGCGATAGGGACAGCGAACGGGACTGCGATCGGGACTGCTCGTGCATGGTGCTCCTCGGAAAAAGTGTCAGGGCGCGACGAAAACGCCGCCGGGATTTCCGGGATTGGTCAGGTGATCGCCGGATGCGGTCGTTGCGGTCCAGACTAATCGAATGCCCCACCCTGATCGGGGTCGGGCAAACGGCGTTTGGGCCCAACGCGCAATACGGGGGCGATCGAGTCGTAAAGTGTCCCGCATGCCACGCCACGAAGGAGCGGCCGCGCGCCGCAGCCCCATGCCGCCCTGGTTCCTGGTCGCCGTCGCCGTGTTCGCGGTGGCCTGGGGCGGCAACCAGTTCACGCCGCTGATGGTCATGTACCGCCTCGGCGGCGAACTCGACCTCGTGTTCGTCGACCTTCTGCTGTTCATCTACGCCCTGGGCATTGCCCCCGCGTTGTTGATCTCCGGCCCGTTGTCCGACCGCATCGGCCGCAAGCCGGTGATGCTGGCCGCGCCGGTGTTCTCCATCATAGGGTCGCTGCTCATCGCCGCCGGCGAAACCACCGGCCCGCTGCTGCTGGTCGGCCGCGCGCTGTCGGGCGTGGGCGTCGGCATCGCCATGGCGGTGGGCGGTTCATGGGTCAAGGAGCTCTCCCACGCCCGCTTCGACGAGAAGGCCAAGTCGACGTCGGGCGCCAAACGCCAGTCGATGGCGCTGACGCTGGGCTTCGGCATCGGCGCGGGCATCGCCGGCTCGCTCGCGCAGTTCGCGCCGCTGCCGGGCCAGTTGCCGTACATCCTGCACATCGTGCTGACCATCCCCACGATCATCGCCATGACCGTCGTCCCCGAGACCCGCCAGTCGCCGCATCTGGCCGGCGGCGCCCGCGAGTCGATCCTGTCGTCGTTGCGCACCCCGTCGGTGACGCGCCCGCGTTTCCTGCTGGTCGCGGCGATGGTCGCGCCGTGGGTGTTCGGCGCGGCCGGCGTGGCCTACGCCATCATCCCGACGCTGATGCAGGACGAGGTCGGCCAGCCGGTGTTTTTCTCGGCGCTGATCACCTTCTTCGCGCTGCTCTTCGGCTTCGCCATCCAGCAGTTCGGGCCGTCCATCGCATCGGAGACGTCCGCCCGCGGTTCTCTGGCGGCCATGGGCATCGTCATCGTGGGCATGGGCCTGGCCATGTGGATGTCGTCGTCGCCGACGGTTCTCTCGGCGGTCATCGCGGCGCTGGTGCTGGGCATGGGTTACGGCCTGGCCATGTTCACCGGCCTCAACGAGGTCCAGCGCATCGCCGGCCCGCGCGACCTCGCCGGCCTGACGGGCGTCTTCTACTGCCTGACCTACATCGGTTTCGCGTTCCCGGCGATCCTGACCGAGCTGTCGGGGGCCATTGAGTGGATGACGTACCCCGTCATGCTCGGCGGCGGCATGGTCATCGCGGTGCTCATGGCGGCCGTCATCGCGCTCAATTCCCGCCGCGGGCTGCCGCAGG
>NZ_DURI01000088.1 GCF_012837295.1 Corynebacterium sp.
ACTCGCCCTTGGCCAGGTTCTCGTCCTTGACCACCAGGCGCACCGCGGTGGCCTCGGCCGGGATGTCGGCCGTGGGGAAGCGCAGGTTGCGCCACGTCGGGGCGGGGCCGATGTCCATCGGCTCGGCTTCGTGCAGCGTGATCCACTCGGAACCGTTCCACTGGCCGTACTGAGCCATCAGCGACTGGCCCTCCTGCTCAACGCCGTTGATGTCGTGGTGGTAGATGCGGCCGGCGGCCGAAACCACCAGCAGCGGGTGCGACTCGGAGCGCTCTGGCAGCTCGTACCAGGACGTCTCCAGCGAGCCCGGGACCTGGACGTCCTCGCTGTAGGAGCCCAGCACGGGGATGCGTTCGCTGTCGAGGTCGAACGGCAGCGTCACGCGGGACTCGTTGACGCCGGCCTCGGCCTCGAAGCCGCCCTCCGTCGACGCACCCTCGCCGCCGGATACCCAGTTGGAATCCGGGTTCTCGCTGCGGTCGGTGTTCGACTGGCCGTCGTTGACCCACACCGCGTCGGCGGTCATCTCCGACGGCAGGCCGTTCGGGGTGAAGCCGCGGGCGTTGTCCTCCGGGTCGAGGGAGTCGCCCAGTGCCGCGCCGCCGACCGGGGTCAGGAAGCCCTGGTTCGGATCGGTCTCCATGAGGACGTCCTCGGCCAGGTTGCAGGTCTGGCCCGTCATGGCGCGCAGGTTGCCCAGGCCGACCGAGTAGGCCGGGTACTGGGAGACGAAGCCCTTGCCCAGGCTGAGCACCGAGAAGATGACCACCATGAAGGACACCACCGCGAATGGCGAGGCCGCGACGGTGCCCAGGCGCAGGCGCGCCGCCAGCGTCGAGGGCTTGCGGTCCTTGCCGCGGAACTCCTGCACGAACTGCAGCACGGCGCCGGCGGCGAGGGTGAGCAGCGCGATGACCATGACGATGTTGCCGGCCTCGACGCCGCGGAACTGGACGGTCTTGTCGAACCACGGCACACCGTAGGCCGACACGTACCACCAGCCGTTGATGCCCATCAGCGAGAACGCCAGCAGGAAGATCGACGCGCCGGCGAAGAGCACCTGGTTGCGGCGCGAGCCGACGGCCCAGTGCGAGATCGCCATGGCGGCCAGCGCGGCCAGCGCGGCGCCGATGCCGGCGTACACGCCGAAGTGGTGGGTCCACTTGGTCGGCGTGAAGGTCAGGAAGAACATGGTGCCCACGTACATGAACACCAGGCGCATCGACGGCGCGGCCAGGGCGCCGGGGACCGTGCGGTGGCGCAGCAGCGCGGCGACGGTGATGGCCAGCGCCATCAGCGCGGCCAGCACTGCGAAGCGTCGGGTGAAGGAACCGTCGACCGACTGGAGGATCATCCAGTAGTAGCGGATGGGCTCCTCGTACCAGGGCATCGACGGGCCGATGGCGCCGCGCACGCGGATGGACTCCAGCACGGAAGCCAGGGTCTGGTCGCCGAAGACCGCGATGAGGATCGCGGTGCCCGCGGCCAGGAACGGCATGGTCTGCATCAGCGGTGCCGCGACGCCGCCGCCGAGGGCCTTGTGGCGCTCCACGACGATGCGGACCAGCACGGGCAGACCGGCCAGCAGCGCGGCGACGGCCATAAGGCCGGTGGGGCCGCAGCTCAGCGACAGCGTGGCGACGACGACGCCGAGGGCGGCCGGGAACAGGCGGCGGGTCAGGATGGCGCGCTCGATGAACACCCACGTCAGCAGGGCGCCCAGGGCGACGACCGGCTCGGGGCGCAGGCCGTTGTTGTACGGCAGCCAGAACGCGAGCAGGACGCCGGCGGCGGACCAGTAGGCCACGCGGCGCTCGGCGATGTCCCGGCCCAGGCGCGGGATGATCAGGCGGGAAAGCACGAACCAAATCGCCAGGCCGGCGATCAGCGCGGGCAGGCGCATCCACACCGACGCCGTGGACACCTTGACCATCAGCGCCAGCAGGTCGTAGTACGGGGCGCCGAAGGGAGATTCGGGGGCGCCGAACCAGCGGTAGTAGTTGGCCATGTACCCGGATTCGTCGGAGACGCGGGCCATGGTGAAGATGTAGCCGTCATCGGAGGTGTTCGCGCCGATGAAGTGCCACACGATGAGGATGAAGCCGACGAGCGCGTCGAGCGGGCGCAGGCGCCAGGCATCCTTGCGCAGCCACGGCGTCGGCGACGAGCCGTCGACCTTGTCGATGCGCCACAGCGTCCACAACGACACCAGGGCCAGCAGCAGGCCGATCCACATGACGATGTACTTGATGATCGTCGGCTTCGACGTGTACCGGCTGTCGATCTCCATGTCGACGTTCAGGCCGGCGGCGATGGCCGCGCCGGCGTCGCCGTCGGCGGGCAGGGAGGTGTAGATGCCGACTGTCTGCGGCCGGATGTCCTCCTCCACGACGCC
>NZ_DURI01000089.1 GCF_012837295.1 Corynebacterium sp.
GCCGGCATCCCGGGCAGCACCAGCATCCGCGACACCGGCAGATGCGCCGGCGCCCCGCCGCCGGGCCGCTCGGCGTCGGGCACGAGCCGTCGGAAAGCAGAGGCGATGGGCCACCCGCCCACCAGCGCGCACGCTCCCAGAGCCGTCAGCCACACCAGCGCCGGGGTCGTGTCCACGCCGCCTTCACCCTGCCCACCTGCGGCGATCCAGCCGGAGAACACGATCCCCAGCAACTGCCCGACGGAAATGCCCAGGGTGAAGTAGGCGAACAGCGAATCCAGGCCCGTCGTTGTGCCCCGCAGCCGCGACACCATCCCCTGCGCGGCGATCAGGGTGGTCATGTGCGCGAAACCCAGCGCGACGTACCCCGCCAACAGCACGGCCAATCCCCCGGACCACGCCATCACGGCGGTCGCGGCGACCGTGGCGAGCAGCCCGGCGCGCATCACCGCCGGCGCGTGCCCGTCATCGACCAACCGCCCGGCACGCAACGCGATCAACAACGGCACCAGCGAGAACGCTGCGGTGAACACGCCGACCGTCACCGCGTCGCCGCCGAAACCCAGCACGCGGTAGCTCAGCAGCACCCGCCCGCCGTTGAACACGGCCTGCCCCACGACGGTCACGGCCACGAGCATCGCGAACCACCGTTTCACCCGGTCCGCCACCTTCCCGCCGCCGTCATCGCATCCGACCGCGATCAACGGTACCCGTCGTGCAATCCGGCCACCGGTTGCCCATTTTCGTGCATCCTGGGACGTGAACGAATCTGACTTTCTTTAGCAATGAACGGATTGAAGGAGCCCATGCTTGAACGCACATTGGTGTACGTCGACACGTCTTACCTGCTCGCGAGCTTTTACAACTCGTGGGAGACCGGGGCCCGCGGGCAATTGGAAATCGATCTCAGAGAGGTGGTTCATGTTCTCGACCGGATGATCACGCAGCAGCTGGGGCAGCCGGTGCAGCGGCAGTTCTGGTACGACGGCATCCCGGAGTCGGGGCCGCACCGTTATCAACGTTCCCTGCGCACCATCGACGGCGTGCAGCTGCGCGCGGGGCAGCTCATCGAATGGGGTGATCGCCGCACGCAGAAGGCGGTGGATACGCGCCTGGTCGCCGACATGGTGATCGCCGGCGTGCGGGGCCAGGCGTCCGACATGGTTCTGGTGTCCGGCGACGCCGACATGCTGCCGGGCGTGGCGGAGGCGTCGAACTCCGGCGTGCGCGTGCATTTGTACGGCTTCGGCTGGGATTCGATGTCGTCTGCGCTGCGGCATGCCTGCGATTCGACCACTATCCTCGATCCGCGCGAGGATTTCGCGGAGTCCATGCAGCTCAACGTGCTGGAGGGGCCGCTGCCGCCGATCGTGCGCGACAAGCCGCTCGGCGACGTCGAGCCCCCCGAGGAACCGGGTGCCACGAAGGTGCCCGATACCCGGGTGTCGCCTCCGGGAACCAAGCTTGACGACGGCTCGTCCGCCGCCCATTCGGATTTGGCGGAGGAATGCCCGGAGGGCGATGCCGCGACGCCGACCGCCAAGGCGGATGCGCCGAAGGTCGCCGAGACCGAGGCCGCCGCGAAGGCCGGCGCGCGGGAGATTCCCGCGCAGGCCGAGCATGCCGCCGCCCAGCGCGCCGGCGTGGCCGGGGACGGTGGCGCCAAGCCCGCCCCCATGGATGCGGCGGAGGCCATCGCCGCAGTTGCCGCTGCGGCGGCGAAGGCGCACGAGCAGGCCGGGGCCGCGGCGAAGCAGCAGCCCGAGTCTGCCGGGGCCACCGCGAATCCGGCGGAGCCGGCACAGTCCGAGCGCGCCGAGGAGCCGGAGAAGCCGGGCAAACCCGGCGACGCGAAGGCGGCGGAACCGGAGGCCGGCGCCGTCCCGAAAGAGCCGGAGCGTTCCGGGCCGGCATCCGGCGACGCATCCGGGGAAGTTTCCGGCGCGGTCGCGGGGGCCGAGTTCGGCCCCGGCCCCGAGTCCGGTGCCGCATCCGGGGCCGAAGCCGGCTCCCCCGCGAAGCCCGGCCCGCGGCCGAATCCGTCGATGATGGCTCCCCGACGCAAGCTGCGCTCCCGCTACGTGCCGCTTCCCAACGAGGTGTGGGCGTCGGCGGGATTCCAGTCGCCGTTCGACGTCGGGCAGCAGTACGCGCTCTGGTGGTACGAGGCCGCGGCCACCGACCGCCAGCGCGACGAGGCGCACCTGCTCTCCGGCGGTGGCCTGCCGCCGGAGATCGATCGCCCGCTGCTGCAGTTCGCGTGCGAAACCCTGCACGAATACACGCTGACCGACGGCCAGCGCGTGAACCTGCGCGATGGCTTCCACGCGGGCATCCGCGGCGTTCTGCTCAACCGCCGCAACAACCCGTCCGGCGACAAGGGGCTCTGACCAGAGACGTTCGCCACCGGGAACGGGGCACCGCCAAACGCGAAGCGGGCCCGGGGACATGCTCCCC
>NZ_DURI01000090.1 GCF_012837295.1 Corynebacterium sp.
GGAACGCGGAGACGTGGCGCTCGCCGTCCGGGCCGCACATGGCGGCGTCGACGTTGGAGACGTCCTTCATGTTGATGAACGTCGAGCCCGTCGCCTGCGCGGCATTGAACTGGCGGGCCTGCAGCGCATCCTCGACGACGCGGACCGGCGCCATGGGCACGCGCGGGGCGTTGCCGAAGACGTTGGCGGGGCACATGTAGTTCTCGCCGTCGCGCGAGGCGATCTCGGGCAGGCCGATGACCATGATGCGGGCGTTGGGGGCGTGCTCCTTCAGGCGGTTGATGGAGCCGGTGACCGACTCGTGGAACATGTCGTTCTGCACCTCGTTGGGGGCCCAGAACGCCTGCATGGCGTCGTTGGCGCCGATGGCGACGGTGATCAGGCGGGTGTTGCCGTTGACGTGGCCGTTCTGGATGGCGGTCTCGACGTAGCCGGCCAGGGTCTTCGGGGTGGTGGGCACGTAGGCGACGGTGCCGTTGCAGGTGTAGTCGTGCAACTGCATGTCCAGCTGGTGGGCGACGTTGTGGCCGACGTTAGTGGTGGACACCGGGCAGACGGCACCGGGGCGGCCGGTGCCGTTGGCCTCGTCGGTGGCGCCGGGGTTGGCCACGAAGGAGTCGCCGAAGGCCACGTACTCGCCGTTGGGGTTGGCCGTGGCGGTGTTGCCCGCGATGAGGGCGCCGCCGGCGGTGAGCACGGCTGCGGTGGTGGCCAGGATGCGGCGGGTCGTGGTCGACTTCATGCGGGTTCCTCTTCGGTCGTGTCGTGCGTGCGCGCCCCGGCGGGTGCGTCGCGTCGATGCTTCGCGAGTGCTTTACGACGCCGCCGCGCACCCCGATGACCGGGATCGTCGCGTTACGGCGCCGTTATCTCCGCGTTATGAAACACGTTTTGCCGAATGAAGTCAACCCGTGGGGTCGCCCGGTCAGTTCATGAACGTCGACCGCAGCGCGCCGACGACGCCGTCGGCCAGGCCCTCGCCCGAACGCAGCTCGACGTCGTCCTCGGCGAACGGCCCCTTCTCGGCGAGCTCCGCGTTCGTGGGGCGGGGCTGGATCAGGGTGAGGGAGGGGCCGTCGTCGAGCACGCCCGTGAACAGCCGGGCCTGCCGCGCGGCGCCGGCGCCCGCCGAGGCGCGGATCTCCTCGAGGCTGAGCCCCTCGACGGCGTCGGCGTCCTCCGGCGCGACGATGAGGATCTCCTGCGCCAGCACCGCGCCGACGACGCCCTCCGGCCATGAGGTGCGCGCGATGAAGTCGGACAGCTCCGGCGAACCGCCGTCGATGCCCTCCGGCAGCTCCTCCTGGACCACGACCGTCAGCGGCGACTCGTCGAGCAGCTCCGGGTCGAGCGCGTCGGCGACGAGCTCCGTGGGCACCAGCGCAAACAGCGTCGGCGGCGCGTCCCAGCCCTCGGCATGGACGAAGTCGACGGCCTCGCGCACCGCGCGGTTGAGGGCCTGCGGGGACAGCGTGCGATCGTCGGTCATGGGAGCGCCTTTCCGGTAACTGAGTTTGCCCCAGGGGGTTTTTCAATAGAGTAGGGGAGACCGCACAACCCGTAACGACTAGGAGACCCCTTGTCCACCAGCCCGACCAGACTGGGCCGCACGGGCATGCCGAGGCCGGGGTGGCTCGCCACCACGGTGATGATCCTCGCGATCCTTGCTTTGCTCGTTCCCGTCATAGTCAACGTCTACGTCGATTTCCAGTGGTTCGGGGAGGTGGGCTTCCGCGGCGTCTTCGCCAAAACGTGGGTGACCAGGGTCATCCTGTTCTTCCTCATCGGCGCGTTGGTCGGCGTGATCGTCTTCCTGTCGATGTGGCTGGCGTGGCGGCATCGTCCCCATGACCCGGGCCCGCTCGACCCGCAGAGCCCGCAGGCGATCTACCGCCGCATGGTCGAGTCGTCGCACAAGCCGGTGCTCATCGGCATCCCGCTGGTGTTCGCGCTGTTCGCGGGCCTGGTGGGGCAGGCCGGTTGGCGGACGGTGCAGCTGTTCCTCAACGGCGAGAGCTTCGGCCAGACCGACCCGCAGTTCCAGAAGGACCTGGGGTTCTACGCCTTCGATCTGCCGTTCTGGCGCTTTCTGGTGGACACCGCCATCCTGGCGATCATCGTGGCGTTCCTGCTGTCGCTGGTGACGCACTACATGCTCGGCGGCATCCGCGCGGGCAACCCGACCACCGGCGAGAAGACCCGGGTCTCCGGCGCCGCGCGCGCCCAGCTGGCGTCGTGGGCCGGCGTGTTCATGCTGCTCAAGGCCGCCGCCTACTGGCTGGACCGCTACGACATGCTGGGCAACCGCCAGCAGACGTTCACCGGCGGCTCCTACACCGACATCAACGCGCTGCTGCCGGCGAAGATCGTGCTGCTGGTCATCTCGATCGTCGTCGCCGCCGCGTTCTTCGCGTCCATCTTCCTGCGCAACCTGGCCATCCCGGCCATGGCGACGGTGCTCATGCTGGTCTCCGCGGGCATCATCGGCGTGGCGTGGCCGCTGGTCGTCGAGCAGTTCTCCGTGTCGCCGAACCGCGCCGCGAAGGAGCGGGAGTACATCGCCCGCAACATCGAGTCGACGCGCTACCACTACGGCCTGACCGACGACAAGGTCTCGGTCGAGCGCAACTGGGGCGTGCCGGGCGAGGAAGAAGAGGACGAGGTCTCCCAGGAGGAGGGCGCCGAGTCCATCGCCCAGGACACCAACACCCTGGCGAACATCCGCATCCTCGACCCCGAGGTGCTGTCGCCGACGTTCACGCAGCAGCGCCAGCTGAAGAACTTCTACGGTTTCCCGGAGTCGCTGTCCATCGACCGTTACGAGGTCGACGGCGAGATGCGCGACTTCGTCGTCGCCGCCCGCGAGATGAACCCGCAAACCCTGCAGGGCAACCAGCAGGACTGGATCAACCGCCACACCGTGTACACCCACGGCAACGGCTTCGTCGCCGCCCCGGCCAACCGGGTCGACGAGGTCGCGGCGGAGGCCGGCTCGGCGCGCGGCGGTTACCCCCTGTACACCGTGGCCGACCTGTTCGAGTCCGAGGACCCGAACGGCATGAACCTGGAGCTGGAGCAGCCGCGCATCTACTACGGCCCGGTCATCGCCAACTCCGACGCGGACTACGCGATCGTCGGCGGTTCCGGCGACGGCACCGACTTCGAGTACGACGCCGACGGCCGCAACTTCACCTACGACGGTTCCGGCGGCGTCGACGTGGGCAACATCTTCGAGCGCCTGGTCTTCGCCACCCGCTACCAGGAGGTCAACATCCTCCTGTCGGATCGCGTCGGCCCCGAGTCGAAGATCATTTACGAGCGTGACCCCCGCGAGCGCGTGCAGAAGGTCGCCCCGTGGTTGACCACGGACACCCGCACCTACCCGGCGGTCGTCGACGGCCGGATCAAGTGGATCGTCGACGGCTACACCACCCTGGCGTCGATGCCGTACTCCGAGCGCACGAGCCTCCAGGAGGCGACGCAGGATTCGCTGAACCCGGACGGGACGTCGCGCCCGCTGCCCAACAGCGAGGTCAGCTACATCCGCAACTCCGTCAAGGCCACGGTCGACGCGTACGACGGCACCGTGGAGCTCTACGAGTACGACGAGAATGACCCGGTGCTCAAGGCGTGGCGCGGGGTGTTCCCGGACGTCATCAAGCCGAAGTCGGAGATCTCCGACGCCCTGCAGGAGCACCTGCGCTACCCCGAGGACCTGTTCAAGGTCCAGCGTGAGCTGATGGCCCGCTACCACGTGTCCGACCCGGGCATCTTCTTCACCAACGACGCCTTCTGGTCGGTGCCGAACGACCCGACCGCCCCGGAGGACCAGGGCCTGTCGCAGCCGCCGTACTACGTAGTGGCGGCCGACCCGGAGACCGGTGAGTCCAGCTTCCAGCTGATCTCCGCCTTCCGTGGCCTGGAGCGCGAGTTCCTCTCGGCGCACATGACCGTGTCGTCCGATCCGGAGACCTACGGCCGCATCACCATCCGCGCGCTGCCGACGAACACCCAGACGATGGGCCCGAAGCAGGCGCAGGACACGATGATGTCGGCCGATGAGGTCGCCCAGGACCGCACGCTGCTGGAGGGCACCAACGTGGTGACCAACGGCAACCTGCTGAC
>NZ_DURI01000091.1 GCF_012837295.1 Corynebacterium sp.
GCCGGGGGTGGGGGACTACGATGGCACCGAACCCGTAGCTTCCTTCGAAAGGTTGTTGGCCCACCCATGACCGGTATCCCCAGTGATGACGTCCGCTACCAGTCCCTGCGCGACCTCGACCCGGCCGTCGCCGAGGCGATGGACGGCGAGCTGGCCCGCCAGCGCGACACCCTGGAAATGATCGCCAGCGAGAACTTCGTCCCCCGCGCCGTCCTGCAGGCGCAGGGCTCGGTGCTGACCAACAAGTACGCCGAGGGCTACCCGGGGCGCCGCTACTACGGCGGGTGCGAGAACGTCGACGTCGTGGAGGACCTCGCCCGCGACCGCGCCAAGGAGCTGTTCGGCGCCGAGTTCGCCAACGTCCAGCCGCACGCCGGCGCCCAGGCCAACGCCGCGGTGCTGCACGCGCTGATCAACGCCGGCGACCGCATCCTGGGCCTGGACCTGGCCCACGGCGGCCACTTGACCCACGGCATGAAGCTGAACTTCTCCGGCAAGCTCTACGAGGTCGGCGCCTACGGCGTCGACCCCGACACCATGCGCGTCGACATGGACAAGGTCCGCGAGCAGGCGCTGGCGGAGAAGCCGGACGTCATCATCGCCGGCTGGTCCGCGTACCCGCGCCACCTGGACTTCGACGCGTTCCGCGCCATCGCCGACGAGGTCGGCGCGAAGCTGTGGACCGACATGGCCCACTTCGCCGGCCTGGTCGCCGCGGGCCTGCACCCGTCGCCCGTCGCCGCGTCCGACGTCGTGTCCACCACCGTGCACAAGACCCTCGGCGGCCCCCGCTCCGGCATGATCCTGGCCAAGCAGGACTACGCCAAGAAGCTCAACTCCGCCGTCTTCCCGGGCCAGCAGGGCGGGCCGCTGATGCACGCCATCGCCGCCAAGGCCGTGGCCCTGAAGATCGCCGGCACCGAGCAGTTCAAGGAGCGTCAGGAGCGCACCCTGACCGGCGCGCGCCTGCTGGCGGAGCGCCTCACCGCCGCCGACTGCAAGGACGCCGGCGTCGACGTCCTCACCGGCGGCACCGACGTGCACCTGGTGCTCGCGGACCTGCGCAACTCGGAGATGAACGGCCAGGAGGCCGAGGACCTGCTCCACGAGGTCGGCATCACCGTCAACCGCAACGCCGTGCCGTTCGACCCGCGCCCGCCGATGGTCACCTCCGGCCTGCGCATCGGTACCCCGGCCCTGGCCACCCGCGGCTTCGACGAGAAGGCGTTCGAGGAGGTCGCCGACATCATCGGCACCGCACTGGCCGCCGGCAAGAACGCCGACACCCAGGCCCTGCGCGCCCGCGTGGCCAAGCTGGCCGAGGAGTTCCCGCTGTACGAGGGCCTCGAGGACTGGACGATCGTCTAGGTCGGGTTCGTAGCGTTTGTTGCGTTCCTCGAGTTCGTTCCGTTCGTCGACTTCGTATCGTTCGTTCCGTTCGTCGACTTCGTGCCGTTCGAATCGTTCGTTCCGTTCGTCGGGTTCCCGGATTTCTGATCGCCTCCGGGGCCTCGCCCCGTGAACGCTGCAAAAGGAAGTCGGGTGGCCGGAAAGAAGTGGTGTGCCACATCTTTCCGCCCACCCGACTTCTTTCTGTGTCCGGAGGTGCGTGCATCGCCGGCGGTGACCCACGCAGCCGGCCGCCCCACCGATAGCGGCCGCCCTGCAGACTGCCCGTGGCGAATCGACGCCGCAGACACACGTCGAATGGATAGGTACATGCCGCAGAACACATGTATCTGTCCGTTCGACGTGTACTTGGGTTGGGGCTCCCGGTCTTACCCATGCTCCCGGCGATGCGCGCGTTCAGTCGGATTGTAAATTTGATGCATGACGAACGTGACGCGGCATGACGCCGAAGTGGCGGGCTACCGCAAGGACCTGAAGAACCGCCACATCCAGATGATCGCGCTTGGCGGAGCGCTGGGCACCGGGCTTTTCCTCGGTGCCGGCGGGCGCCTCAACGCGGGTGGGCCGGGGCTGGCCATCGTCTACGCGGTGTGCGGCGTCATCGGCTATCTGATGCTGCGCTCGTTGGGCGAGATGGTGGTCCACCGGCCGACGTCGGGGTCGTTCACGTCCTACGCCCGCGAGTTCCTCGGCGAGAAGTCCGCGTTCTTCGCCGGCTGGGTGTACTTCTTGGCGTGGGTGACGGTCGGCATCGCGGAGTTGACCGCCATTGCGGTGTACCTGAAATTCTGGCCGTTGTTCCAGGACGTGCCGCAGTGGATCCTCGTGGCGGTGGCATTGGCGATCGTCGTGGGGCTCAATCTCCTCGGAGTGAAGTTCTTCGGCGAGGCGGAGTTCTGGTTCTCCTTCGTCAAGGTCTCGGCGATCGTGCTGTTCATGATCGTCGGCGTGGTGGTGCTTGCGATGGGCACGCCCGTCGACGGCCATGATCCGGGCCTGTCGACCATTTCCGAAGGCGGCGGCTGGTTCCCCAACGGGGTGTTGCCCCTGGTGGTGATGACCCAGGGCGTCGTCTTCGCCTACGCGGGCATCGACATGATTGGCGTCGCCGCAGGTGAGACCAAGAATCCGCGCCGGGAGATCCCCAAGGCAATCAATGCCACGGTGTTCCGCATCATCTTCTTCTACGTCGGGTCGGTGTTCCTGCTGGCGCTGCTGCTGCCGGCAAGCGCTTACGACGGGGCGGAGTCGCCGTTCGTGACCTTCCTCAATGCCCTCGGCGTGCCGTACGCGGCGGACGTCATGAACCTGGTCGTGCTCACCGCGGCACTGTCCTCGGTCAACGCCGGGTTGTATGCGACGGCGCGCATCCTCAAACCGCTGGCGATCAACGGCTCGGCCCCGAAGTTCCTCGGCGTCATGTCCGCCCATGGCGTCCCGATGGGCGGTGTGTGGTTGACCACCGCGATGTTCGTGCTCGGCATCGTGCTCAATTACGTCGTGCCGGAGGCTGCGTTCGAGGTGGTGCTCAACATGGGCGCGATCGCGATCTTGTGCATGTGGTCGATGATCGTCATCGCGCACCTCGGTTACCTTCGCGCTGCTCGCCGGGGTGCGGTGGAGCGGCATTCCTACCGCGCCCCGTTGGGCGGCGCCGGCGACGTCATCGTGTTGGCCTTCCTGGCCGGTGTCGTGGTGCTGATGGCGATGGACTACCCGGTGGGCAGTTACACGCTGCTGTGGTCGGTGGTGTTCCTCATCCCGGCGTTCGTCGTCGGTTGGCTGCTCACCGCGCGGAGCCGTGCACGCATCGCCGCCGCCGATTCGGCCGTGGCGGGCGACTCCGCCAGGTAGTTTGGGGGCATGGAATTCGTCACCGTCACCCGCGACGCCGGCCTGCTGACCATCACCATCGACCGCCCCGAGGGCCACAACTCGCTGAACCGGGCCCTGCGCCTGGAACTGCGGCGGGCGTTCGAGGAGGCGGCGGAACAATGCGTCGTCAAGCCTGAAACCGGCCCCACCGGCTCGGGCGACGCGACCGCCGACCCGGGCCCCGTGCGCGCGGTGCTGCTCAAGGGCGGCAAGAAGGTGTTCTGCACGGGCCAGGACCTGAAGGAGCACCTGACCGAGATGA
>NZ_DURI01000008.1 GCF_012837295.1 Corynebacterium sp.
CACCTGCCGCAGTCCGTGTGCGGCGGCCGCGGCGGCGAGATCCCGCTGATCGTCGGCGGCCGCCGGGGTCAGGTCCGCGTGGTGGTCCACCGCGACGTGCTCCGCACCGAACGCCGAGACCAGGTCGGCGAGGTGCGGCAGCCAGGCGACGTCGGCCAGCACCTGCCATTGCCCACCGGCGGCCTCCGCCAGCTGCGGCAGCGCCGGATACCGGGCCACGCCCTTCTCCCCGCCGGACATCAGCGCGTCGTTGATGGCGTGGCTGAGCCGCCGGTACCCCTCCGGCCCACGCGCCAGCACCGTCAGCGGCGCCTGCGGCAGCGACAGCTCCGCGCCGATGATCGTGGCCAGCCCCGCCTCCGCCGCCGCCTCGGCGAACCGCGCCACGCCATAGAAGCCGTCGCGGTCCGCGATGCCCAGCGCCGTCAGCCCCAACCGCACGGCCTCGTCCACCAGATCCGCGGGATCCGACGCCCCGTGCAGGAAGGAATAGCTGGAGCGGCAATGCAGGTCGACGCCGCCGACGCCACCGCCACTCCCCGACGCGGCCACACCTCCATTCGCCCGGGCATTCGCTTCTCCGCCAGTCGCATCGCCCGCCGCACCGCTCACCGCACCATTCGCCGCCCCACCGGCGGCGGCATGGCCACCACTCCGGCGATTCCCGTTCATGCCGTACCCCGGCGTGAGCTTCCCCACCGACTTGCCGGAGAGGATCCTCTCGATGCGCGACCAGCTCAGCGGACCTTCGCGGCGCGAACCACCGGCACCGCCGGCATCGCCGGAACCGGCGCCGCCATCACGGCCATCGCCACCGACGCCTCCCGCGGAACCCCTCCACACGCTCATGGCCCACACGGTAGACCCGCACGGGGATTTACGCGAACACCCATTCGAACACGCCAGGTCATGAAGGTGAACCACGCCGCTGAACGACCGTCGCAAAGCAATCCGCGAACACCGCACGACCCGCGACGCCGGGAACGAGATTCACGACGCTTTCCACTCGATCCGCCCCGGGTGCTACGCTGATCCCACAACAAGACAGCTTGGTCTATTCGCGAACAGCGCGACGGGCCCGCATCAAAGGAGAAGCACATGGCATTGCGACGTTTCGCAGCCGGCGCCGTCGCCCTGGCCTTCGCGGCCACCGGCCTGGTGGCCTGCGGCAACGACGAGCCCGCGGCACCCCTCGCCGAGGGCGACACCATCCGCATCGGCACCACCGACCGAGAGAAGGAGGCGTGGAGCGTCTTCGAGACGAAGGCCGCCGACGCCGGCATCGACCTCGAGGTCGTGGAGTTCTCCGAGTACCCGCCGGTCAACACCGCCCTGTCCGAGGGCGAGCTCGACGTCAACCTGTTCCAGCACCTCAAGTACCTGGCGCAGTACAACGTCGGCTCCGACCAGGACCTCACCCCGATCGGCTCCACCGAGATCGTCCCGCTGGCGCTGTTCTGGACGGGCGGCGACAAGGTCGAGGACATCGAGGACGGCACCGAGGTGGTCATCCCCAACGACTCCACCAACCAGGGCCGCGCCCTCAGCGTCCTGGAGAAGGCCGGGCTGATCGCGCTCAAGGGCGATTCCGCCAACCCGTCGCCGCTGGACATCGACACGGAGAAGTCCCGCGTCAGTGTCACCCCGATCGACGCCGCCCAGACCACCGCCGCCTACGGCGAGGGCACCCCGGCCGTCATCAACAACTCCTTCCTGGAGCGCGCCGGCATCGACCCGAACACCGCGATCTTCCAGGATGACCCGGAGGACGCGGCCGCCGAGCCGTACATCAACGTCTTCGCCACCACGCAGGCCAACAAGGACAACGCGGACCTGAAGAAGCTGGCGGAGCTGTGGCACGACCCCGAGGTCCTCGCAGCCGTGGACCGCGATTCCCGCGGCACCTCCGTCCCGGTCAACCGCCCGGCCGCCGAGCTCGAGGAGATCCTGGAGCGTGCCGAGAAGGACGCCCGCGAGAACCCCGATGCCGAGTAATCACGGCACGCCCGACCAGCTCGACGCCACCGCCGCCGCCGACGGTTCCGCCACCGCGGACCGCCGGCCCGGCACCCGCGTCGAGCTGCGCGGCGTTTCCAAGGTCTTCGGCTCCGGCAAGTCCGCGACCCGCGCCCTCGACGACGTGACGCTGTCCGTCGAGCCGGGCGGTGTCCTGGGCGTCATCGGCTACTCGGGCGCCGGCAAGTCGACGCTGATCCGTCTGGTCAACGGCCTGGAGTCCCCCACCTCCGGCAGCGTGCTGCTCAACGGCACGGACATCGCCGGGATGAAGGAAAAGCAGCTGCGGGCGGTGCGCCGGGACATCGGCATGATCTTCCAGCAGTTCAACCTCTTCACCTCCCGCACGGTGGCCGGCAACGTCGCCTACCCGCTGGAACTGGCGGGCATGGGCCGCGCCGAGCGCAAGGCCCGCGTCGCCGAGCTCCTCGAGTTCGTCGGCCTCGGCGACCGCGGCGATTCCTACCCGGAGCAGCTGTCCGGCGGGCAGAAGCAGCGCGTCGGCATCGCCCGCGCGCTGGCCACGAACCCGTCGCTGCTGCTCGCCGACGAGGCCACCTCTGCCCTCGACCCGGAGACCACGGCGGATGTCCTGGAGCTGCTGCGCGAGGTCAACCGCACGTTCGGCGTGACCATCGTGCTGATCACCCACGAGATGTCGGTGGTGCGCGCCATCGCCGACCACGTCGCGGTGATGGAAAACGGCCGCGTCGTCGAGCACGCCTCCGTCCACGACCTGTTCGCGCACCCGACCACCGAGGTCGGCCGGCGTTTCGCCGCCACCGCGCTGCGGGACCGTCCGGAGGGCCGGGAGCTTGATTCGGCGAAGGGTTCGCTTGACGACGGCGCCGCCGCACTCGTCACCGTCCGCGTCGACGACGACGTCCCCCTGGGCCACGTCCTCGACGTCGCCCGCGCCGAAGGGCTCGACGCCACCGTGGCGCACGGATCCGTGACCAACGTGCAGGCCCGGTCCTTCGGCCGATTGACTCTGCGCCTCAGCGCGGCCGGAACCGGAACCGGAACCGCTGCCGGCGCCGGGGACGCCGCGCACCGCGACGTCGCCGCGGCTGCCGAGCGCGTCGTCGCCAAGCTGTCCGAATTCACCGAAAGCGAGGTCATCCGATGAGCGCAACCACCACCATCACGGCGGCCGCGACCACCGAAATCCTCGCCCGCGACACCAACTGGGACCAGCTCGGCCCGCGCATGTGGGAGGCGTTCGGCGAAACGCTGTGGATGGTCGGCCTGACCATGATCATCGGCGGCCTCATCGGCCTCGCGCTCGGCGTGCTGCTGTACGTCTCGCGCTCGTCGGGCGTCCTGCCGTCGGGCCCGCTGTACACGCTGCTCAACGTGGCCGTGAACTTCGTGCGCCCCATCCCGTTCATCATCCTGGTCACCGCCGTCGGCCCACTGACCAAACTCGCGGTGGGCAAGACCATCGGCACCGAGGCGGCGATCTTCGTCATGGTCATCGCCGCGTCCTTCGCGGTGGCCCGCCTGGTCGAGCAGAACCTCATGGCCATCGATCCCGGCGTCATCGAGGCGGCGCGCGCGATGGGCGCCAGCCCGTGGCGGGTCATCCGCACCGTCATCGTCCCCGAGGCGCTCGGCCCGCTGATCCTGGGCTACACCTTCGCGTTCATCGCGGTGGTCGACATGTCCGCCATGGCCGGCTACATCGGCGGCGGCGGGCTCGGCGACTTCGCCATCGTCTACGGCTACCGCGCCTTCGACTGGAACGTGACACTGGTGACCACCCTGGTGATCATCCTCATCGTCCAGGCCGCCCAGCTGCTGGGCAATTTCCTGGCGAAGAAGGTCATGCGCCGCTAGATCCGCGCCGCTGCGGTGCCGGAAGGTGCCGCGGCGGCAGGGCTCCGCGGCCGAGCGGTGCACCGCCACCGCACCACCTGGTCGGCCCGCGCCGTCGCCGCACCACCGACGCCCCCCTCCTCCCCCTCCTCCCCAAGGAAAGACGCCGGGTGGACAGAAAGATGTGGTCAACCACGTCTTCTGTCCACCCGGCGTCTTTCTCCGTGAACGCCCCGGAAGAATCCCAGCTCAATCGCCGGTGTCGGGGCGATTCCCGGCGCCGGCCCCCGCGAACGCGGGTGCGGCGCTAGAGCTCCGCGGCGACGAGCGCCCGCCAGCCCTTCTTCGGGCCGGGCGCGTCGCCGCAGGAGGAGACGACGCCCTCGGTGACCATCTTCTCCAGTGCCACGCCGAACGCCCGCCCGTCGTCGAACTCCACGACGGCGGCGGCGTCGGCGGCCGGCGCATCGACCAGCACTCCGCGCAGGCGCCGGAGCATCTCCGGCGAAAGCTTCTCCTCGCCGTCCGCGAGCACGGCGTCGGCGACGTCGGACACGGCCACCGCCGCCACCGCGTCGAGGCGCCACTCCCCGGATTCCTCGCGCGCGGCCAGCTCGGCGACCTGTCCGCGGGCGTCCCACACCCCACGGCCGCGGCAGCCCGAGGCATGGAGGACGCCGGACGAGGCGTCGTGAAGCATCTCGTTGGTCTCCACCGCCGACAGCCGGCCGTACGAGTAATTCCACGGCAGCAGCACGAGCGCCGGCGCGAAGCGGTGGCCCTTGGAATGCGAGGTCTCCCACACGACGTCCGGGTGGACGTTGTTGAGCGCCTGCGCGATCGGCCGGCCCTTCACCGCGCAGCAGCGGTCCCGCTTGCCGTGCGTGCACACCAGCAGCAAAGGCTTGTCGACGGCCCGCGCCCCCTCCGTCGGCCGCCCCAGCCGGATGTCCAACGACAGCATCTCCTCGACGTCGGCGACCTGGCGGACCTCGAGATGCGGGCGGGTGATCGCGGCGGTCGCGGTGTCGGCGCCTTCTTCCTCGTCGCCCCCGATCCGCGGCGGGCAGTGCGCCACGTACATGGTCACGCCCCCGCAGGGGATCTGGCCCAGCCGCCCCGGCTTGCGGATCAACTGCAGCGACCCGCCGCGCTCGGCGAGCCACTCCTTGATGCGGCCGGTGAGCTCGTCGCCGAACACCCCGCCGTCGAGGATGTCGTGGCTCCACCCGTACTGGTGCTCGAGCGCGATGAACAGCGTGCCGCTCTTCGCCGTCCCCGGCAGCGGCTCATGTCCGAGGTCGGAGCACACGGAATCCGTCATGCGCCAAGCCTAACAAGGTGGTCTGCGCCACGTTCGCCGCCCCCATCAGGTCACCGTTTTACAACACTTTCAACTCTGTCCCCAGCGACCTGGGCTTTTGCCCCGGCGGCTGATTGCCATTCAAGTGGGGCGGACCTACGGTCGATTCCATGATGTTCGACCTCCGCACCTCGCCCCGATCGAATCGTGCCGCCGCCCGTTCCGTGGTGGCGGTGATCGCCGCAGGCTCCCTGGCCTTCGGCGTCGCCGCATGCTCGTCCGGCGATGACCCGGACGTCGACTCGGCGGTGTCGATGCGCTCGGAGGGCGCGTCGTCGTCGGCCGGCGCCAACGGCAACGGCAACGGCGACGCGGGGTCCAGCACCGGCGGTTCGCCGGCGACGCTGGAGTCGGAGGCCGCCCCGGAGGGCGATTACTCCGCCGCCCCGGCCGAGGCCGCCCCGGCGGACGGTTCTTACCTGGGCATCAAGGACGTCCGCATCGGTTCGCACGACGGTTTCGACCGCATCGTCATCGAGTTCATGGGCGAGGGCACGCCGGGGTATTGGGTGCGGTACGAGGACATGCCGACCCAGCAGGGCAGCGGCAACCCGATCAGCGTCAGCGGCGCGCACAAGCTGGCCATCGACGTCCGCGGCACGGGCTACCCGTTCGACTTCAACGTCGAGGACTACCCCACGGGGCCGGTGAAGCCGGAGGGCACGTCGGCGATTTCGGAGGTTCGCGGGTTCGGCACGTTCGAGGGTTCGACCCAGTACGTCGCGGGCGTCGATGGCGAGCGCCGTCCGTTCAAGGTGTTCAAGGCCCAGAACCCGACGCGGCTGATCATCGACATCCAGACGGGGTAGTTCCCCTCCTTTTTCGCTTTACGACGCACCGGCGCCCCGATCATCGGGCGCCGGTTTTTCGTGCGCCCGGCCCGTGACAGACCCGGTCTTCTCACCGCCGGCCGCACCTCCCCGCCATGCCGTCTGGCCGTGCCTCCCGTCCGTGTCCCGCTACCCGTACCTCCCTTCGATGCGCCACTTCCCGGCGTGGCCGATGAGCAGGAACGCCTGCGGGCCGCGGGAGCCCCTGCCGCCGCCACCGCCGCCGTCCACGGCCACGTGCATGCGGGCGGCGCGGTGCGCGTCGTCGGGGGTCCACCAGCGTTCGTCGACGGGCCACGGCCCGGCCCAGGCGGTGACGGCGTGATCTCGTCCGCCCCAGCGCAGGAGCGCGGGGGTCGCGGTGAGGGTGCCGCGCCCGGTGACGGCGATGGCATTGCCGGTGGCGTCGCACAGTTCGACTTTCGACGCCGGGTGCCGCGCCGACGGCGATGGCGACGGCGACTGTGACTGCAGCCGTGCCCCACCGGGCGTGACGGCCGGATTCGGCGCGGGTAGCGCCCCGGGCCACGGGCCGGAGGCGGCAGGGGCCTCCTCCCCCACGGGGACCATGGCGACGCGTTCGGAGGGGCCGCGCCCGCCGACGTCGACGGGCCTGCGCACGGCTTCCGGCCCTAGCAATCCCTGCACGCGGGCGGCGGCGCGGCCCGCCCGTTCGGAGGCCGCGTCGGCGCCGCCCCACAGCGCATCGCGTTCGACGCCGGCGACGATGACCTCCAGCGGTTCCAGCGTCAGCGCCGCGATGCCGCGGGCGTCGGGGGAATCGTCGGAAAAGTCGAAGTCATCGGGGGCACCAGGGTTGTCATGCGCATCCCCGAAGTCATCGCCGGGGCCATCCACCCCGCGCTTCGCCGAGGTTCCGGAAACCTCACCGGCCGCGGCGATGTTCCGCCCCGTGAGCCATCCGTCGAGTTGCCAGCGCACCCGGTCGGCGGTGGCCGCCTCGCCGAGGGGGCCGGCGCAGCGCCACACGCGGCGCAACTCGGTGCCGTCGGTGAACTCCGCCGTCACCGCCAACCGGTGGCAGGCCAACCCGTGCTCGCGCAGCCGGGCATGCAGCTTCGCAGCCAACGCGCGCGAGATGAACGCCGCCGCATCGACGCGGGTCAGCGTCTCCTCCGGCCGGTGCACGATCGCCAAATCCCGGGGCGGGGTGCGCGGCGACACCCGCC